>CALGPK010000007.1 GCA_937960415.1 uncultured Bacteroidales bacterium
GAGTTTCTCCTGCGAGTTTGGTTCATCGTCAGTTGACGGATGAACATTAACTCATGTCTGTGTGCTTAGAGGCTACGAATGATTCGTAACCAGTTGCTTTGGTCAATTTGTACACGGGGTTATTCCGACACAAATGCCAGAATAGAGCCACCACAAAGATACCCGACCTTTACGCTATGCCAGTGAGCAATTCTAAACGCTCTACCTGTTTTTGATAATACTTCTACCTAAAAGTAAAAATGGTTTCGGCAAATATACTGTGTTTTTAGCACGTTGCGGCAAAGTAAGTTGGACTGGATTTTTATTCGTCTGTGTGTGTAATTGAAAAATTTAATGTATATTTGTAAAAAAAAGGGATAGCTTTGTGAACAAGCGTTTTCGAATTATAATCCTGGCTTGCTTAGCGTTTTCATTTTTTGTACTGCAATGTAAAAAGCCAGAAAAAGTGCCTCCTCAGCCAAAAATTAAATTTATCGACTTACCGGTAAAAGATACAGTCGATATGCTTGGTAACCCTGTTCGGCGTGCTACTCTAATATTCTCTTTAACAGATGGTGATGGAGACATTGGTTTTAAGGAAGGAGATACTTTACCTCCTTTTAATCAAGGCTCACCGTATTATTATAATTTATATATCAATTTGTTTAAGCGTGAGAATGGACAAATGTTGCCCATAAATATTTCTACTCCCTTTTATTATAGGACAAAATATATTGAGCCACAGGGAATAAACAAGGTGCTACAATGCACACTAAAAGTAAATCTCGATTTTAATGTGCCACTTCCTTTTGATAGTTGCGATTTTGAATTTTATATGTACGACCGTAGCCAAAATAAAAGCAATATCGAACATAGTGGGCTCCGTCGGATTGCTCCTTAATTATGTCGTCGCGTTTTGTTTATCATTATTTCAGCGATAAGCCTTTTGTACGTTTGGTCCTTCCGTTTATAGCAGGTATTTTTTTGTTTCGAGCAGCACCTCAGCCGTTTTATTTACTTTTACTGTATGCTTCTTTGTTTATTGGTTTTGTATTATTCATGATTCATGTTTATTACAAAAAATATTCTGTTTTGCTCGAAAATGTATGGGGTTTGTTGCTCAACCTTTTTTTGGTGTTATGGGGTTATTTGCTGGCATCGTGGCATTATCCCGAATACAAAGAAGAACTTTATATAAAAGAGAAAGCTGCTATTGTTGGTATAATAACGCAAAAGCCCGAAGTAAAAAATAAAAGTGTAAAAGCACTGTTGCAAATTTATGCCATAAAAGTGGGAAATGAATGGCAAAAAGCCGAAGGTAAGAGTTTGATATACTTCGAGAAAGATACACGCTCAATGCAACTCAAATTGGGCGATGAGCTTTTGTTGAATACTAAACTCAATGTACCCGATAACACCGGGAATCCGAATGAATTTGACTATAAAAAATACTTATTCTTTCATTTAATATCGGCAAGTGGATACGTTACAGCAAAGGATTGGATTATCGTAGGTAAAAAAAATAATTTCTCTTTGGTAATTTTTGCTGAACAATTACGCAATTATTTTTTAAACATATTAAGAAGATTAGATATATCCAACGATGTTTTTGCTATTACTTCGGCAATAGTTTTGGGATATAAAAACGAAATTGATGCAGAAATACGACAGGCTTATGCATCGGCAGGAGCAACACACATATTGGCTGTTAGCGGTTTGCATGTAGGTGTGGTTTATCTCATCATTAGCACTTTATTGTCGTGGCTAAAACGTAATAAATATTTGAAGTACCTATATTTGGTATCGATACTTTTGTTTTTGTGGTTTTATGCGTTAATAACCGGATTGTCGCCTTCGGTGCTTCGTGCCACTACCATGTTTAGTTTTGTGGCTATAGCTCGTTTTATGGAACGGCAAACAAACATTTACAATACATTATCGGCATCGGCTTTGTTGATACTCATGATTCAACCATTTCAATTATTTGAGATAGGTTTTCAGCTTTCTTATGTGGCTGTTATCGGAATAGTATATCTTCAACCAAGATTTAAACGATGGTTCGCTTTTAAAAATCAATTTATCGATCATGTATGGTCGCTAGTTTGTGTAACTTTGGCAGCTCAACTTGCTACATCGCCACTATCAATTTATTATTTCAATCAGTTTCCGTTATATTTCTTATTGTCGGGGATAGTACTAGTTCCTTTAGTTTCGCTTGTAATATACAATGCGATTGCTTTGTTTGTATTTTCGTGGTATCAACCATTGGCATATTACATCTCAATTCCACTTAAGTATCTGGTTAGTTTTATGAATTATTTTACTCTGTGGGTAGAACGTTTACCTTATGCGGTAATTCAGCCCATTTACATCGATTTACTGCAAATGGTAATAGTTTACATTTTTATTTTACTCATTTCTTATTATTTTATTTACAAAAAAATAAATTTTCTAAGATTGTCGTTAATATCGTTATTTATACTGTCGATATTATTCATATGGCGTGAGTATCAGGTTCTGAACCAACGAAGAATAGTTGTTTACAACATTCCGGGTGTATCTGCCTTAAATTTAATTGATGGCAGAGATAATATCTTTTTTACCGATTCCGATTTAAAAGAAAAAGCAACAAAAGCTGCCAGACCAAGCTGGATAAAATATGGTCTGGATAAAGAAAAGACGCTGTATTTTAATCATCTGTCGTCGCAATTTTTCTTGTCTAATCTCGTAATGATGGATAATCCTAATGTATGGTATTATCGCGATGTGTTGGTATTTTATCAGTACCGAATTTTAATTTTGAACAATGATAGCTGGTATAAATTAAACCATTCTTTACCCGATCTACATGTGGATATGATTTTGGTTCAGCGAAAGGCAAAAGTGGATTTTGTAGAACTGCTCAGGTATGTGAAAACGAGTACAATAGTATTCGATAGTTCTTGTTTGCCGAGTAAAATAGAAATTTGGTTAGCTCAACTTAAAAACTTTAAAGGTAAAATTCACATAGTTAATAAGGACAAGGCATGGATTTATGATAAAAAAGGCTGTCTATTCCAGACAGCCTTTTAAAGAGAATATGGATCGGATTTTAATAACGTTTTCTTGGGATATAGTGTGTATGTAGTAATTCGTGCGATTTATGGCTAAGTGGTTTGCCCAGAAAATCCTGGTAAATTAAGTGTATTTCTGGATTTTCGTGCGACTTACGCAATGGCATGCCTTCATCTTCTGCATAAATTGCTTCAGCACGTTTTTTGCGTATTTCAAGATTTGTAGGAATGGGTTGACCACCACCACCGAGACAACCACCTGGACATGCCATTACTTCGATAAAATGATAGGATAAGATTCCATCGTTAACTGCTTGCATAAGTTTTTTAGCATTTGCCAATCCATGAGCAACAGCTACTTTTAGTTCTACTCCTTCGAGGAAGCTCCATTCGGGCAAACAACCTTCAATTTTAACGGTAGCTTCGCGAATGCCTTCGAAACCACGAACAGGGGTAATGTTTAGGTTGCGGAATGGTACTTCTCTTCCGGTAACTATTTCGTATGCAGTACGTAGAGCTGCCTCCATAACACCACCGGTAGCTCCGAAAATAACAGCAGCACCAGTCGATTCACCCATGATGTTGTCATAAGGGCTGTCGGGTAGTTTCATAAAGTCTATACCTGCTTGCTTTATCATTAGACCCAGTTCACGGGTGGTAAGTACGTAGTCAACATCCTGATAGCCACTCGAACGCATTTCGGGGCGGTTGGCTTCGAACTTCTTGGCTGTACAGGGCATGATAGATACCGACACAATGTTCTTTGGATCGATACCTCTTTTTTGAGCATAATATGTTTTGGCTAATGCTCCAAACATTTGTTGGGGCGATTTACAGGTCGATAGGTTTTCGAGTAGGTTGGGGAACAAATGTTCCTGGAATTTTATCCATCCGGGTGAGCATGAGGTCATCATCGGTAAAGCTACCTTTTCTTTATCAACTAAAGCTTTTTTGAGGCGGGTAAGGAGTTCGGTACCTTCTTCCATGATGGTTAAGTCGGCCGTAAAATCGGTATCGAGAACGGAATCGAACCCTAAGAGTTTAAGTGCGGTAACCATTTTGCCGGTAACTCTTTCGCCGGGTTCGTAGCCAAGAACTTCGCCCAAGCCGATACGAACAGCTGGAGCTGTTTGTACTACCACATGCTTGTTAGGATCGTTGATGGCATCCCATACTTCGTCGATGTATGTTTTTTCGATAAGTGCACCGGTTGGGCAGCGGTTGATACACTGACCGCAGTTGGTACAAACAACTTCAAACATTGGATGTTCGAAGAAGGTAGAAATTTTTTGATGTTCGCCTTTATAAGCAACTGCTAATGCCGATACACCTTGCAATTCGTCGCAGGTGCGAACACATCGCTGGCAACGAATGCAGCGGCTGTCGTCTTTAATAATAGATGGAGAGCTGCGGTCGATGGTATAATTTCTTTTACGCGCCAGATCGATAAATAAATGTTGATTAACACCGTATTCGTGAGCTAAGTCTTGCAGTTCGCAGTTTCCGTTTTTGTAGCATTCGGTACAGTCGGCACGATGCTCAGAAAGAAGTAATTCGATAATATGTTTGCGTGCCTGACGTACTTTGTTGCTATTGGTCAAAATTTCCATTCCTTCTGAAGCAGGAATAGCACAAGCAGCTTGTAAAAGTCGGGCACCTACCTGTTCTACCACGCATACTCTACAATTGCCTGCTACGCTCAAATCTTCGTGATAACACAAGGTAGGGATGCGAAAATTTAATTTTTTTGCTGCTTCCAGTATAGTTGTTCCTTCGGGAACGGATACTGGTATGTTGTTTATTTTAAGGTTTACCATGTAGTTACTCATGTTTAAATCTCCTCTCGTTTTAAGTTAGTAAATGATTTCTTCTTTAAAATTATCTACAATAGATATGAACGGATTGGCAACCGATTGACCTAATCCGCATTTGGCTGCAATACGCATGGTTTGTGCTAATTTTTTCAGTTCTTCGAGATATGATGCGGGACGTTCGCCACGTTTTACTGCTTCTATTCCTTTGAGCAATTGCTGACATCCAACACGGCAAGGAGTACACTGCCCGCACGATTCTTCGGTAAAGAATTCGAGGTAGTCTTTCAACACATTGTACATCGAACGGCTGCTATTAAACAACATCATCGAACCACCGGTAGGAATACCTTCGAAACCGATAATGGTATTTTCAAATTTTTTGCGTGGGACGCAATGTCCTGATGCACCACCAACCTGAACGGCTTTAGTATCGCCATCGCCAAATTCTTTTACAAAATCTTCTACGGTCATCCCCAGTTCGAGTTCGTAAATCCCGGCTTTTGGCGTGTCGCCTGATACGGAGAAAACCTTTGAACCACGAGAATCTTGAGTGCCAAGTTCTTTAAAACGTTGAGCCCCTAAGTGGTTAATCATTGCAGTATATACAAAGGTTTCTACGTTGTTGATAACGGTAGGCTTTCCAAACAAGCCTACGACGGTTGGGAAAGGTGGCTTGTTGCGTGGTTCACCGCGTTTACCTTCAATGCTTTCGAACAAAGCACTTTCTTCGCCGCATACGTAAGCACCAGCACCTGAACGAATTTGTATTTCGAAATTTAAACCGACTTCTTTCATTTTACTATTGAACTCTTCTACGATTTGGTTCAGTTTGTTGAGCATGAAGTTGTATTCGGCTCTTAAATAAATGAACCCTTCTTTGGCACCGATGCAGTATGCGCAAATAGCCATACCTGCCAACACTTTGGTAGGCACTTGATCGAGTATTTCTCTATCTTTAAAAGTACCGGGTTCGCCCTCGTCGGCATTGCATACTACGTATTTAATGTCGGATGGTTGTGCTTTGGCAAATTTCCATTTCAAACCCGTAGGGAAGCCGGCACCGCCTCTTCCTTTAAGTCCAGAATCGATAATTTCGTTTATAATATCGTCAGGATTGCGTTTTAAAGCCTTTTTTACTACTTCTATATCGTCCTGACAGGTTTTGCAAAAGATAAGATCAACTTTCTTTAATTTATTTTCCATCGTTTATATGGTTTTAAATGTTAAACATTATTTTTGTTGATACGATTGGATGATTTCAATGGCTTTTTGTGGGGTGAGTTCGGGATATACTTCATCGTTAATGAGCATAACAGGACCTTTGTGGCACCAGCCCATACAGTTGGCTGTAAGTAGGCTAAATTTTTTGTCAACGGTGGTTTCGCCTACTTTAATTTTTAGAGTTTTTTGTAGTGCTTCGATAATTTCATCTTTTCCAGCCATGTGACACGAAATGGTTTTACATACGCGGATAACGTACTTGCCACGCGGAACGGTATCCAGAAAAGTGTAGAATGTTGCTGTTCCGTACACTTCGGCTGTGGATAAATCAAATGTTTTGGCTACTGCTACAATATCCTCATCAGATAAGTAGTTTTTTTCTTTAACGATAGCCTGCAATGCCGGCATTAAAGCAGAACGTTGCTTGCCGTACTTACTGGTTACTTTTTCAAGAATTTCTTGAATGTCTGTCATGTTTTTACCTCCTTAGTTATTTAATGTTTTTTTTACTACAATTCATTACATTAAATCAATGAATAAATTGATTTATTGATAAAAGTAGATTAGGCAACAATAGATGAATATGATTTTTATCAGGTCGGATTTTGTTGTTTACAAAAAATAGTTTGGTTTTATTCTAAATAAGATTATTGCCAATGGAGTAAAATACCTCCTTTGACCCAACGTCCGGGCATGGGAATGTTGCCGAAGTCGTAATAGTATGTATTGAATAAGTTGTTGCCTTGTATAAAAAATTTTGACAATTTGTAGGTGTATGAGAGCTGTGCATCGACATTTAGATAAGGCTTATATTTTTTTTCTTTTCCAGTAGGAAATTCGGTGTATGTACCTATACGTTCGTGGTACAATATGTTCCATGAAAAATGAATGTTTTTTTTGAGTTTATGAATGCTGGTTAGACTTATTTTGTGTCTGAGTATATCTAATGCATATTTGGAGTAGTAATATCCGCTAAGTTTAAGTATTTCGTTAAAAGCATAGCTGAGTTGAATTTTCTGAAAAATATCCTTCGTTTTTTCCGAAAGTGGTAAAAACGAAATATTGGCTTCAAAACCGTAAGCATTGACGGTTGTAATGTTTTCACTTCTCCATTTATCGGTTTCGCTTATTCTTACCCAATCAATAATATTCTTTCCTTGTCTGTAAAAGCTGGCTATTTGTATTTGCCATAGTTGATTCGATTGATGTTTAAATCCGCATTCGAACTGGTTTGATTCTTCGGGTTGCAATAAATTATTACCTTCGTGAACAGCATCTTTGTAGTACAATTCGGTGTATGTGGGCATACGTAGCGTTCGGTTGGCTGATGCAAAGATTTTTACGTTAGGGCGAATGTTGTAGCCTATTTCTGTGCCAGGATAATAGAAAAAATGTTTATAATCAACGGAGGTAATCATAGCACCTACAGCACATTGCCACTTGCTTGATGTTAAACGTTGGTCGAAAAACAATGATTGAATATATTTTTTTGCTTCTTTGGTAAAAAAGCCATTTTTTTCGAATGGAGCTCTTATGGTGTCGTTTATGTTTTGACCGAGTACATTGCTAAGAATGTGTTCGTAACGAAAGTCGGTGCCTAAGGTTGTTGTTCCGTATGTTGTATGAAGAGCAATGTTGCTTTGTCCACCAACAACCTGTGTCATGTGATAGTTGTGATTTTTGTACCATGAAGGTATTTGGTTTGCAGGGAGATTGTGTCTGAATAGTTCAAAACGATCGTGATGCTGGCGGTAGTATGCCTGAGTTGTCCACGAATGTTTGTCAAAGAAAAATTTGTTTGTTGCCGATGCAAAAAAAGTTTTTGTTTGTTCGTATTGATTGGGAAATTTAGGGGTATAGAAGCCCATTGCTCCAAATGCTTTATCTTCGGCACCAAGTAATATATGTGTTGTCCTTTTTTGGGAGTTTTGTTGGACTTGCCATGAAATTTGATTATGTGTAAAATCGGTATTGGGGCGATAGCCGCCACTTTGATGCCTACTAATCCCCATTTGATGATTAAAGCTTGCTGTACGAAAATTCAATGTGGCATCGCCTCCAAAATATGTAAAATCGCCTCCGGTTAGCTTTACTGAAATCGAATTGTTCTTGGGGGTTGATGTAACAATGTTGATAACACCAGCAAAAGCATTGGCTCCGTATTGTCGGGCATCGCTACCCGAAAGAATTTCTATGCGTTCGATTTGTTCGGCATTAATCGGGATATTCATGTTATGATGACCTGTTTGTGGGTCGTTTACTGGTATACCGTTTATCATAATTAAGGTTTGTTCGTAATGGCTTCCTCTTATGCTAATATCCGATTGTATATTGTGCACACCTCGCTGACGAACATCGACATTGCCGGCATAATCTAATATCTCGGATAACGACAACGACGGAAGTAGCCGAAGCTCTTCTTTATTAATGATTTGGACTATGCGTAATTGCTGGTTATAGCCACTGTTGATACGGTTTGCAGTAACTTCAACTTCGTTAAGTTTTATCGTATCTGTTTGGGCTAATGCAAAGCAATTAAACAAAAATAAAATAATTGTGATAGAACAATTTTTCATACTGTAAAATTTGGAGCAAAAATAGTTATTTTAAAAATTTTTAAAGGCAAATTATTCTTTCACGGTTATTTGTTGATATTTAATCATTTTTTTGATAAACAGTTAAATTGTATAATTTTCACACAAAAAAATCACTTAATTATATGATATTAAATATATTAAGTGTGTTTGTATCTTGTTAGCGTCATACAATATCTGTTATTTTGAACAAAAAATCGTTCATAATTCAACAAAAAAATAAAAATTAAGTCTTAAAAAATTGGTTTTAATGTGCAAAGGCTTCATAACTATCAATATTTTACTTACTTTTGTAAAAAAAAATTATGAGAAAAATCGTTCTAATTTTATTGATGAGCTTGGTAAGCTATTCCTACTCGCAAAAGTATAAGAGCAATATCGAAGCGATCAAACAGGAAATTTCAAAATCTTATAAATGGTTGATTTTGCAAAAACAATTTGTATATAAACCTGATACCATTGTTACTTATGATATGAACGATCAATATATGAATCGGATCATTTTTACATACGATAAC
>CALGPK010000008.1 GCA_937960415.1 uncultured Bacteroidales bacterium
AAAATTCAAGTTTTTAAAAATCTTACAAATGGATATACTGCAACTTATATTTTTATTTTTTTAAACTCGCTTGCAGTGCCTAATATTTTATTTTAATTTAGTTTATTCAAAAAGTTTTATTTTTTTAGCATGTATGTAAGAGCAAAACACCTTGAAACATAACTACATACCATATCGCGTAGTGCCTACATAATTTTGTATGTATTTGCATATCAGTAAATTAAGTATAAAAAGTGACGAAGTAGGGAGTCGGGAAAAAGAACTAGCGAATTAATTAATGAAACCAGTATAGTTGATTTCCGATAACCATACGTAAACTTATCATTGGCTTTTACTTTTGCCAACCTGAAAGCAAGCAAAGCCAATGCCAATGCAGCCACATCGCTTAAATTACGACCGGCATCGGATATTAATGAAAGCGAATTGTAATAAATTCCAGCAGCCAATTCAATAATTACATAGATTACATTTATAATAATCCCTATAATGAAGGCTCTGTTTATTGAAACAATCGTAGATTTCTGTGTATGATTATGTTCCATTAAATTAGCAACAAGAATTATTTGATTTGGTCGATTTACAACCACACCCACATGTTGCTGTCCAGTTATTTTCATTTCTCTGGAAAGGAAAATCCATAGCTTCCCAGACCATAAAACCACCATCTAAATTAGCCACATTGGTATATCCTTGTTGATTAAGCAGATGAGCAACTTTTGTGCTTCGAATGCCTCCGGGACAGACTAAAATAATATGTTGATTTTTAGAAATAAAGCCTAATCTATCAAGTATTTTCGACATAGGATGATACAATACATTATCCAGAGGAATATACTCCAAATTAATTTCGTCTTCTTCACGAACATCTATAATAATGGCTTCCCTATTAATTACCGAATTATAAGCATCTTCGGGAGCAATGTGTTTTACGCCCTCAATATGAAATTCTTGGTAAAAAGGTTTATCATTAGTTTTCATACAACATTTATTTTTATTATTTAACACCTTTACTTTTGATAACTTTTATAACTTCCTCTTCGGGGAAAAATCCTTCATGACGAAAAAACTCTTTTCCGTCTTTATCAAGAAACACTTGCGTTGGTATAAGGTTAACTTTATATTTGTCGGCATAAGGTTTTCCTTCGGGCGTCCATACATCGTAAAATTCAATTTTTACCTGATCGCCATACTTTTCCTCAATAGCTTTCATTACAGGTTGCATCTTTTGGCATGGAATACATCGTACCGAACCCAATTCTATAAAAGTGACTTTATACTTTTTAGATGTTGAGTTAACCTTGTTTTGAGCATAATTAGCAGAAATAAAAGTACTCGTGAAAATTAAAATAATCATTATTGATTTCATATACAGTTAGCATCTAGTGAGTTAATATAATAAAAATTAGTTATGTTCCACTTTTTTTAAAATGTCTTCGGCTATTTCCATTGCCTTTTCTTTGCTAAAAGGAGTTTGTCCTTTAACAATACCATAATTGGTAGTATGAATATGAATGAAATCCTGAATGCCGTTTTCTCTCATGGTTTTTTCGGCACAGTTGATGGGACATCCATCCAGTACCACCAATTTTGTTATTTCGCCTTTAGTAGTTTCGGCAAAAGGTTTATCGATGCTAAAGCGAGCCAAACAAAGCATCTTAGCTTTTCCCTGACTCATTAAAATTCGGGCAACCTCATCGGCATATTTACCAGTATTGGAAGCACCGCTACAACTTACGATTTGAAAATTTTTGTTTTCCATAGATGTATGTTTAAGTTTTAAAAAAAGTATCCATAAATTAATCCGGTAATGGTAGCCATAACAACAACTAACAATACATAAACAACAGTTTTTTGTGTTCCTAATACACCTCTAATTACAAGCATATTAGGTAGCGATAACGATGGACCAGCAAGTAATAAAGCTAATGCAGGACCTTTTCCCATACCGGAAGCTATCAATCCTTGCAAAATAGGTACTTCGGTTAAGGTAGCAAAGTACATAAAAGCTCCTACGATAGAAGCAAAGAAATTAGAGAATAAAGAGTTTCCACCTACCAACCACTGAATCCATTCGTTGGGTATTACACCGGCAATGGTATTCCCATCGTGAGTAGAGCCAAGCAAAAATCCGGCAGTTACAACTCCAATACCCAGTAAAGGCAGAATTTGTTTGGCAAAACCCCACGAAGCAATGGTCCATTCTTTATTATCTTCGTCTTGTTTGTCTTTTAAGGTAATAACACTTAAAGATGCAATACCCACTATCATAGGTAAAAGAGGTACAAGTTTTTCATCTTTAATTAAATGTGCAACAAAAACAGAAGCTATAGTTACCAAAGCTGCCATTAAAACCCATTGCCATTTAATTTTTAAAATCTTAATTAACGAATAACAAAGCAACAAAGAAAAAAATCCGGTAATGTACCACTTATATGCCCATACATAAAACCACATACTAGTACTGTCATCTGCAGCAGGTTTTCCCCAATTAGCAAAAACAAGTATCAGCACCAGTACAAAAAAGTGGAACGAAGTTTGCCACATCGGTCGTTTTTCGGGAGGCAATACAATATTCATTTGCTCCTCTTTTTTTATTTTTTCTTCTTTGCGAAAAATAAATGCCATTAACAATCCTATAATGATACTAAACAAAACCGCACCTATTGTTCTGGCTACACCCATTTCAAATCCGAGTATACGAGCCGTAAGGATGATAGCTAAAATATTGATAGCCGGACCTGAATATAAAAATGCAATAGCCGGTCCTAAACCTGCCCCACGTTTATGTATGCTAGAAAATAAAGGTAAAATAGTACAACTGCAAACAGCCAAAATAGTACCGGAAACCGAAGCAACCGTATAAGCTAACCATTTTTTAGCATTAGCTCCAAAGTATCGTAATACCGATGCTTGACTTACAAATATAGAAATAACTCCTGCGATAAAGAAAGCCGGTAACAAACACAATATAACATGTTCGCGGGCATACCATTTTACTAAATCGAACATTGCAAAAATAGCGGTATTAAACCGATTACTTTCTATAGGTAAGAAAAATGCTACTCCAAATACAACTATTATCCAAAACAGGATTTTAAGTTCTTTTTTTGTTTCCATGCAGTTTTAAACTTTAAGTTAGCCAATAAAAAACATATACACATAATAAAGCCCTACTATAATAAATAATATTGCTACGATTCGTCGAAACCATTTTTCGAACACTTTTACATTATTGTAAAAGTTACCAAGACTCGATAGACTAAAAGCCAACAAATAAGCCACGATAATAACCGGCAAACCTGTGGCAATAGCAAAGATAAAAGGTAAAATCAAACCGGATGTACTACTAATGGTCAATGGTATTAACATACCAAAATATAAGGCACCGCTATAAGGACAAAAAGCTAAAGCAAAAACTATCCCTAATAAAAGCGAACTCCACCAGTCGTTTTTTGTTTTTCTTTTTTCGAATCGTTCGGTTAGGCTTCCAAATCCGGGAAAATTAATCTTTATAATATTGAGCATAAAGAGACCAATAATAATTAACAAGGGTCCTAAAAATTTTTCACCATTCGATTGAAAAAAGCGGGCTATTTGAAATGTACTTGCCCCTAAATACAAAATTAAAGCCAAAACGGTGTAGCTTATAGCTCTACCTAAAGTGTACCATAATCCGTAGTAAAATATTCGTTTGCGATTTTCTATATCTTTACTAATAAAGCCTATTGCTGTAATATTGGTAGCTAAGGGGCAAGGACTTATGGCAGTCATTATGCCTAAAATAAAGGCGGATAATAAAGGGATACTGCTCGAATCAAGCCATTGTTGTAAAAAATCCATATTTTTTTATCATTTAATATAATTGTTTATTTTTTCGATAAGTCCTTCGCTAAAAGCTTCTTCATTTCTAATTTTAGAGAAAGCAAAACTGGTAATATCATCTATGCCAGCTTCTTTGCCGTTGACTATTGGAGTTAATGCTAATGTTGAGCCGTAAGCTGCATATTTTTCGACGAGTTTTTTATTCTCAGGCAATTCGCAATTAAACGATTGATAAACTATAATTCCTTCTTTTAATTCTTTTGCAAAATAGGTCTCCAGAATTTTTTTGGTAGTGGCTTCTATGGTTTGACATGTATTGCAACGATGTGTTATGTGAAAATAGTAGATCAATAATTTAGTCTTTGAATCAGCTTTTGCATTCGACTGTGCAAAACAATTAGTAATGCTCATGAGCACTACTAAAGAAATAAGTAACTTTTTCATAATATCATGGTTTTAGTAAGTTTTCAATATTGGTTTTTAAAATTTCTATAAATTGTTCTTCTTTATTCAATGCAAATTTGAAGCCATCACCTGTAAGATCTATGGTTGTTTCTTTACCTTTTAATACTTGTGTTAAGAATAACCCAGAACCAAAAGCCTGGTATTTTTCACATAATTTGGCGTGTTTTTCATCGTCTACATTTATTATGTAATGAATAATTTTACCTTGTTTTATATCTTCCGCAAAATAGGTATTGAGTGTTTTTTTTGTAGCTTCTTCTATTGCTATACATGAAACGCATCGTCGTGTTGCATGAAAATTATATACCAAAACTTTGGGAGTTTCGGTATTTAGAAGATTATTCTCATCGAGGAATGTTTCTTCTTTTGTTTCCTTTTGGGTAGAATTTTGACATCCTACAATAAGCAATAGTAGGATGAAATAAATAAACTTATTTCTTCTCATAGCTTTCGGAATTGTTAAATAAATCATTGAAATATTTTTTTGCTAATTGCCAATTTTCCTGGTTTAAACAATACTTTATTTTTGGGGGTTCTATTTCACCTTGAATCAGTCCTGCATATTTTAATTCTTTTAAATGCTGTGATAACGTAGAACGAGCAATAGGAATATCGCCAATCATTTCGCCACTGGTACAGCAAGAATTTAATCCCGATAATCTTTCTATTATATAAACCCTTGCCGGATGACTTAATGCTTTAGCAATACGAGCTATTTGCTTTTGTTGCTCGCTAAAATCGACTTTTTGTTTCATCGGTTATTTGTGTTTTTCGATAATTTCTTTTACTTCATTTAAAGAAGGAACTCTCCCCGATAATACCACTTTTTCATTAATAACTAAAGCGGGAGTTCGCATTACACCATAGCTCATAATTTTATCGATTTCTTCTACTTTTGAAATAATTGCATCTAAGTTAATTGATTTTACCGCTTCACGTACGGTTTGTTCTAATTGTTTGCACTTTGGACATCCGGTGCCTAAAACTTTAATTTCCATAATCATAATTTTTTATTGGTTTTATGTTTCGCAAAATTACGAAATATATTTATATGTTCAATACGCGTTATGAATAATTAACATTTAATTAAAGTTTCCTTAAATCCATTAGTAAGATCAGTATAAACTGTTTAAAATTTTGTTTTAAAAAGCCTGTTCGAAATATAAGAAGGTAAAAATTGTTTCACTATTTTGGATGAATGATAAAAATATACAGAAACACAATTACACCTTTTGGTGTATTTCACTTAGTTCATGATAGGGTACGGGTAAAAAACATACTTCAATAAAACGATGCATCAAACCTGATAGGATTTCAAAGCCTATTTGGTTTAAGTATAACTATTTAAAAGTTTCGATGAATAATTTGGGATTATTTTTAACGAAAAATGTATTTTTCAAAAATTTATTTATATTTTTATACAATAAAAATGGGGACCTACGTTACGGTAGTCGGAAAGCATGGTTTAAATATTTCTTCGGTAGAAGAATTTGCAAAAGATTTGTCACGAATCTTGCAAAAGGAGATAGATATTGGGTATTACGATAATTTTGGTGTTAATTCAAAAGGAAAGATAGAATATGTAAACTTTCAATATAAATCGTTGACCAATAATACTTGTGCATCTATTCAAATAAATGATTTACTATATTCTTACAGACAGTACATACAGCAGTATGGTATAGAAGAGGCAAAAAGAATGTTTAAAGGTAGTATCTTTTACGATTATTTATTAACGGCAAGCAAACCATATTTGAATGTAAAAGTTTTCGATAAAAATAGAGAGGTGTATATTTGCGATATTTACAACGATATCATGATCGATCATGTGAGTGATTATGGATACAATGGGTGGGTTTTTTGTCAGGTTTTTAATGGTGAAGATAAAGGTATGATATATGCCAATAGTGTAATAGAATTTAGAAAAGAAGTAAAACAATATTTATCGACTTTTGGGGTAAATGAAGTATTTTATTTGCGAGACAATCATTTTGCTTATGATTATAAAGTAATAGTTGGGAAACCTTTATCAAATGGTTGCAAAAAAACAGTCCAGAAAAAAGTGTAGTTAATATTTCCGATTTGATAAGAACAGGGAAGTTATTGCGACGTAAGAAGAAGCGCTCGCAAGTGTATATCTATTATTATCCAGATGCATTTTACGATAATTTTGAAATTTTAGATTTTCCGAAAAAGCCAGCCAATCCGTCTATACGTTGGATATCTTATATGGAATAGGTTTGTGTAATTTTAATCAGCGTTATTACTGATTTGTACCAATTAGATCAACCGGCAAATAACCCGATATAAGATATTGCTTATGATCTTTTAAATCTTTGCAAACAAAACGAGTTCGTAATTTCTTTACAACTCGAAAGGTTCGGTTTAATGCTACAAATGTTTGGTTTGGGGTAAGGTCTTTTAAATATATGGTGCTGGTTTGATTTTCTGAACGTTGTGTCATGGATTGTTTAACAGCAAAATCGCGATGTTTGGAATAAACATTGTTGTTAAGTAGTTGTTCTATGATGGTACGTTTAATATTTTCAGGGAAAAGGTTTTTATCGATAGCCTGCTTCAGTAACATGAAGAAATACTGTTGCCAGACTTTGCCGTGTGGTTTTTCTTGTTTTTTTTGAAATTTATGCGTCAGCACATGAGCAAATTCGTGCAAAAATACATAAAAGCAAAACAATGGGGTTAGATCGCTGTTAAGTGTAATGATGTATCGTTGCTGAGTGGTGGAAAATGACATGGTTCCGTATTTTGTATTACGGGGAGGAACTATTCTAATAGTGATGTTAGGTGTAGTTTTCAATAACGATTCTACAAATTCGTGTACCGATTTTTCGCTGAAAATATCGAGTAAAGTTACTTGTTTCATAACGTGTTTAAAAAACTTGTAAATTTACGCAGATTTTATAAAAATGCATTTGCTTTTGTATCACATAGGACGTTATGTATTGTTGCTCAAAAAAGTCTTTTCTCGCCCCGAAAAAGGTCGTGTATATTTAAATCAAACGCTCGACGAACTGGTTACCATCGGGTTTAATTCGGTAGGGATCGTAGTCATTATTTCCATTTTTATGGGAGCAGTAATAACGTTGCAGACAGCTTACAACATCGAGAATCCACTAATTCCTATTTACCTGATAGGTTTGGGTACTCGTGATTCGATGATACTGGAGTTTTCATCAACCGTAGTGGGTTTGGTGCTTGCTGGTAAAGTGGGCTCCAACATTGCTTCCGAAATTGGCACCATGCGTGTAACAGAACAAATAGATGCTCTGGAAATAATGGGCATTAACTCGGCTAGTTTTTTAATTCTTCCCAAAATATTGGCTGCCGTTATTTTTTTTCCTTTTTTGACTGTGATTAGCATGTTTGTCGGTATTTTTGGTGGTTGGGCAGCAGGTGTTTTGACCGGTGCCGTTAGTTCTACGGCTTTTATTTACGGTTTACAGTATGCTTTTGTGCCATTTTATGTTGTATATGCTCTTATAAAAACCATTGTGTTTGCATTTATAATTGTTTCGGTTTCAGCTTACGAAGGTTATTATTGTCAGGGAGGTGCACTCGAAGTAGGGCGTGCCAGTACCAGGGCTGTTGTTTATAGCAGTTTGGTTATTTTGTTGTTTAATGTAATCATTACTCAATTGTTACTTGCCAAATAATGATAGAAGTTCAAAACATATCGAAGTCGTTTGCCGACAAAAAAGTATTGCAAAACATAAGTGTTACGTTCGAAACTGGCAAAACAAACCTTATTATTGGGCAGAGTGGTTCGGGCAAAACTGTACTAATGAAATTGCTGGTAGGCTTAATTGAGGTGGACGAGGGTAACATTTTTTTCGATGGTCGTAACTTTACAGTCATGGATTTTAAGGAGCGAAAAAATGTAAGAAAAGAGTTTGGAATGGTTTTTCAGGGGGGAGCCTTGTTCGATTCGCTTACAGTGCTCGAAAATGTTGTTTTTCCATTGAATGTGTTTTCTAACATGTCGAAATCGGAAAAAATCGATCGTGCTCAATTTTGTTTAAAACGTGTTAACCTCGAAAATGCGGGTCATTTGTATCCTTCAGAAATAAGCGGTGGGATGAAAAAACGTGTGGCTATTGCTCGTGCTATTGCGTTAAATCCGAAATACCTTTTTTGCGACGAACCTAATTCGGGACTGGACCCTCAAACTTCTATCGTTATAGATAATTTGATTAAAGAGATTACTGACGAATATCAGATGACAACGATTATTAATACGCACGACATGAATTCAGTAATGGAAATAGGCGACAAGATTGTTTTTATATACAAAGGCTCAAAATTGTGGGAAGGCAGCAAACACGACATTATGCAAAGCGAATGCGACGAGCTGAACGATTTTATTTTTGCTTCGGAGTTTACTCGTTTAATTAAAAAGCATTTTTAAGAATCAAGCTTTAGTACTGCCAAAAAAGCCGATTGTGGCACTTCTACTGTACCTATTTGACGCATTCGTTTTTTACCTTTTTTCTGTTTTTCGAGCAGTTTGCGTTTTCGTGTAATATCGCCCCCGTAACATTTGGCTGTAACATCTTTTCGAAGGGGTTTAATCGTTTCGCGTGCTATAATTTTACTGCCAATGGCAGCTTGTATAGCTACTTCAAATTGTTGTCGAGGAATGAGTTCCCGAAGTTTTTCGCAAATCTTTCTGCCAAAAGCATAAGCGTTGTCTTGATGAATCAGCGTAGAAAGTGCATCAACTTGCTCGCCGTTTAGCAAAATGTCGAGTTTTACAAGTTTGGCAGGACGATAATCGAGCTGATGATAATCGAATGAGGCATAACCTTTAGAAATACTTTTGAGTTTATCGTAAAAATCGAAAACAATTTCGGCGAGTGGCATTTCAAAAATAATTTCTACACGATCGGTAGTTAAGTAGTTTTGGTTTTTTAATATTCCGCGTTTGTCTATACATAATTTCATTATGGCACCAACAAATTCAGCTTTTGTAATGATTTGTGCCAATATGTATGGTTCTTCGATATGATCGATATGAGTAACAGGTGGCATCCCCGAAGGATTATGCACTTCGAGCACTTCGCCTTTGGTGGTAAACACTTTGTAAGAAACATTAGGTACAGTAGTAATTACGTCCATATTAAACTCACGGTCGAGGCGTTCTTGGACAATTTCCATGTGAAGCAATCCGAGAAAACCACCGCGAAAGCCAAAGCCCAATGCAGCACTTGATTCGGGAATGAACGAGAGCGAAGCATCGTTGAGTTGCAATTTTTCGAGTGATGACCGCAAGTTTTCGTAATCGTCGGCATCGACAGGATAAATACCGGCAAACACCATGGGCTTTACGTTTTCAAATCCAGAAATGGCTTCACTACAAGGATTTTCTACATGAGTAATGGTATCGCCTACCTTAACTTCGCGAGCATTTTTAATGCCCGAAATAATGTAACCTACATTGCCTGCCGATATTTCATCACGTGGCTCTAACGAAAGTTTTAATATACCAATCTCGTCTGCATGATAATCTAAACCGGTATTAACAAATTTAACATGATCGTTGGTTCTGAGTGTTCCATTAAATATGCGAAAATAGGCAATGATACCTCGAAACGGATTAAATACTGAGTCGAAGATAAGTGCTTGTAATGGTGCATCAGGGTTGCCCTTAGGTGGAGGAATACGTTCGATGATGGCTGTTAGAATTTCGTTAACTCCCATGCCTGTGCGTGCACTGGCTTCGATAATTTCTTCACGCTTGCAGCCCAATAAGTCAACAATCTGATCTTTTACTTCTTCGGGCATGGCAGCAGGCATGTCCATTTTGTTGAGGATAGGGATTATTTCGAGATTGTAATCGATGGCTTTGTATAGGTTCGAAATGGTTTGAGCTTGAATGCCCTGCGTTGCATCAACTACGAGCAAAGCACCTTCGCAGGAAGCTATGGCACGAGAAACTTCGTAACTAAAATCGACGTGTCCGGGAGTATCAATAAGATTTAACGTGTATAGATGTCCGTTGTGTGTATATTGCATCTGAATAGCATGACTCTTAATGGTAATGCCACGCTCACGTTCGAGTTCCATATCGTCGAGTACCTGTTCCTGTAACTGTTTGCCCGATATAGTACCAGTATATTCGAGCAGCCGATCGGCTAATGTACTTTTCCCGTGATCGATATGAGCTATAATGCAGAAATTTCGAATATGATTCATTAAAAGCGATATTTTTTGCAAAGATAATGTAAGAAATTAAAATTTTTTTATCTTTTGAATGCTCGAAGACGATTAAAAACGTTAAAAGAAAATTACGATAAACTAAAATTAAATAGTAAAAATGCTCAAACGAAACAATTTGTTTCGATTATTTGTACTAAGGTTTTATCGAAACTTCGTCAGATTTTATAATTATTAAAGATACATAAAATCATGCAGGTACTAAACGATGTTGTATGTAATTTATGCTTTAATTAGGTTGTTTCATTAGAAAAAAATTATTAATTCAAATGAATTGAGTTAATAAATTACGCTTTACAAAGACGTTTTATCAATAAAATCTTGTAAAGCAACTACAACCTATTATCATTTCCAACATTACGTTTAAATATGTACTTATCTATTACAAATTGTAATCATTCAATATCAAAAGACAACAAATTGTAAAAACTAACCAACTTATATTAAAGCAGAAAAGAAATCAAAAGCGATAACGTTCGATAATTTCTTTTCCTGGATTGAAATATCCATGATATAGCCAGGAATATTGTTTTTTTATGTTTTGAATTAATTGACGAATGCTAATTGCATAAGAATCAATCTCTAAAACAAGTTCTCGGTCAATATAATCGGGGTCTATATTGAAGTTTCTCCATTGTATCATGTTAAATTTAAGTGTTTTAATAGCATTATTGAGGGCTTCTATTTCTTCGGATGAATTGGTATAGCCGGGATGAACAAAGTAATTGATAGAAACCCATCGTTTAAACTGACGTAAAAGTTGTATCGAAAGCAGTACATCTTCGAATGTGTAATTAACGGGCGAATAATACCATTTGTAACGTTCGGGCAAAAAGCTGTTTATGCTAATGCGAGCACTATCAAGTCCTGCTTCAATCAGCTTCAGTATTTTGTCGGGCTTACTACCATTAGTGTTAAGGTTAATAATACCTATGTTTGTTTTTTTGCGAATGAGTTTAATTGCTTCGGCAATTACTTCAGCTACCATTAGTGGTTCGCCTTCGCAGCCCTGCCCAAAGCTAACAATGGGATTGGGTGCTGTATTCAAGTGGTCGATGGCTATTTCGGCAATCTCTTCGGGAGTAGGGATAAAAGTTATTCTTTGCTGAGTAGAACAAAAACCGGAATCCTTGGGCTGATAGGAGATACACCCCCGGCAACGACTATTACATGCAGGTGAAGTTGGCAACGGCGCCTCCCAACGATTGAGAAAATAATTGCGAGCCGCCGGACATAAATATACCGTTGCACAATGTACCAGGTGCTTTACAAGACGGTTGTTTGGATACTTTTTTAAAAAACGGTTGGTGCCTGTTACAACTTTTTTCTGATTAAATTGATGAATATCTTGTCTAATATCGGGATCTATGCGAAGTGCTGTTGTATAAAATTTACCCTTGTACCAGCCTACAGCAGTATAAGCATATAACGGGAGAATAGGAGCTTCGGGTGCTTTAATCCATGCTGCAAGAGCTGTTTGGGTGTAAGCTGGGGCATTAAATACACATACCGCATTGCCTAAATTCGAAATTTCTAACCTTTTTTTTCGCTCATTATATCCAACTGCTTTACGTTTAGGTAGAAAGAAAAAATCGCTACCGTTTGGTAACTCTATAAAATCATCTTCGTTTAGCAATTTTACTTTATGCCCCTCTCTACCAACAGCAAGTAAGTTTCTGTCTTCGAAAATATTGCCTTTTTCGTCGGAAACCAATAAAAAAGGGCGAATAGACATATTACTTTTGAATTTTCTTTGCCCAAGTATCTTTAAGGGTTACCGTACGATTGAAGATGAGCTTTTCAGTTGTACTGTCCTTATCTAAAATAAAATATCCGATACGCTCGAATTGTACATTTTGGTTATGCTTTATTTCTTTAACAAATGGTTCTACATATCCGGTTACAATTTTTAACGAATCGGGATTAAGCTCTGTTTTAAAATCATCGGCTTCATCGGGGACTTCCGATTTAAACAGCCGATCGTAAAGTCGTACTTCTGCAGCGACAGCATATTTGGTCGATACCCAGTGTATAGTGCCTTTTACTTTACGTCCATTAGGCGATTTTCCACCGCGCGATTCGGGGTCTATGGTACAACGCAATTCTACAATATTGCCATTGTTGTCTTTAACAACTTCGTTGCATTTTAAAAAATAAGCGTAGCGTAAACGCACTTCACCGCCCGGTTTTAGTCGGAAATAATTGCTGGGTGGATTTTCCATAAAGTCGTCTTTTTCGATGTATATTTCGCGAGTAAAAATTAGTTCGTGTGTTCCTTCGGCTTCATTTTCGGGATTATTGATAGCAGTTAACGATTCTTCGTAGCCTTCGGGCAAATTAGTAATAACTACCTTAATGGGATGGAGTACAGCCATCAAACGAGTTGCTTTTTTATTGAGATCTTCGCGGATGCAGAATTCGAGTAAGCCAACATCAATAATGTTCTCGCGTTTGGCAACTCCAATACGCTCGGCAAACATACGAATTGACTCGGGAGTATAACCTCTTCGCCTTAGTCCGCTGATGGTAGGCATTCGCGGGTCGTCCCATCCATTTACATGCCCTCCTTTTACCAGTTCTAAAAGTTTTCGCTTGCTCATTACCGTGTATGATAGGTTAAGTCGGGCAAATTCTATTTGTCGTGGACGGGGATGAGGTAATTCTAGTGCTTCTAAAAACCACTCGTACAAAGGACGATGTACCTCAAATTCGAGAGTACAGATAGAATGCGTTATACCTTCGATATAATCGCTTTGTCCATGTGCAAAGTCGTACATTGGATAAATACACCATTTGTTGCCGGTTCTATGATGCGAAGCATGTATAATGCGGTATAAAACCGGATCGCGCATGTGCATATTGGGCGAGGCTAAGTCGATTTTTGCTCGCAACGTGCGACTACCGTCAGGAAACTCTCCGGCACGCATCCGCTGAAACAGATCGAGATTTTCCTCTATACTCCGATTGCGATAAGGGCTTGGAGTAGCCGGAACAGTAGGTGTGCCTCGCATGGCCGAAACCTCATCGGAAGTCAAATCGCAAACGTATGCTTTACCTTTTTTGATAAGTAAAATAGCCCATTCGTACAATTGTTCGAAATAGTCGGAAGCATAGCAAAGTTTGTCCCATTCAAAACCTAGCCAACGAACATCCTCCATAATAGATTCTACATATTCGGTATCTTCGGTAATGGGATTGGTGTCGTCGAATCGCAAGTTGCATTTGCCTTTATACTTTTCTTTCAATCCAAAGTTTAAGCAAATTGATTTTGCATGACCTATGTGCAAATATCCGTTGGGTTCGGGCGGAAAGCGAGTATAAACTTCTTTTACATAGCCACGTTCGAGGTCTGCATCAATAATCTCTTCAATAAAATTTCTATAAGCCGTAGTATTTTCTTTTTCTAACATAAAATTGTAATTTTGAAGGCAAAATTAGTTTTTTTTAACCAATTTTTATGGCATATATTCAATTAGAAGACTTGGAATTTTATGCATATCATGGTCATTTTAAGGAAGAACAACAGATAGGCAATAAATTTTTAATGAGCATCTTAATAAAAACAGATATAAAAAAAACAGCCGAAACCGATAATTTGAGTGATGCAGTCGATTATGTTTCTATATATAAAATTGCCCAGGAGGAAATGCAAAAAACATCAAAATTATTAGAAACAGTAATTATGAGAATTGTTAAACGCTTATTCACTACTTATCCACAAATAGAATATGTTGATGTTAGCCTTTCAAAATTAAATCCCCCTATAGGAGGAAAAGCAAGAAGTGTTTCTGTTAAATGGAATGGTTATAGAAATGAATTATAATAAACTTACACCTGCCTAACATTAAACTTATAGCATACCATTTGAATTTCTAAAATTATTCGTTTTTATTGTTTGTGAATAAAAAGTTTCCTTTAAATCTTTTATATTTTCGAATTGTCGAAATATATGCAGTATCGCTATAGTGTTTCGTGAAAAATTTTTTAGCATTAAACTGATAGGGAATTTTATTTTTTACATAACCCCAATAATATAAGCTATCGTTTTGAACTTTAAAGGCATAATAAATGAAAGGATTATCGTTATTATCGCTAAGCCAGCGAACATTGGCAAAAAAGTGATTTCCAATTTTTCCAATATGACCTTTAATTAACAAAGGCAAATCGTTCGATTGTTTTTTTTCGTTTTTAAACAAAACCACATACTCGTGCTTGTTGAAAGGTAAAATAAGCAACAAATGACTATCTATTTGTAAATTAAAATTGTTGAATGTTTCATATCCGTCAAAAATCCACAAGCCTAATAGATTTGTATCGATATAAGACTTACAAACAGGCGTAAGTGGTTTTTTGTATTCGTATTCTTCGCATGATGTTGTTAATAGTACAAACGGTAAAACCAGATATATAAAAAAATGTTTCATTACATTTTGGTATAAGTTGCTGTAACGTTTTCCGGACCATTTCCTTCGTCAAAAGTATATGTCCAGCTAATAGAATTAAAATTAGAAGCAATGGTGCCCGTTCCGTTAAAGATATGTCCGCTTACTATCTGATTATTGATAGTAATAGTTTGCCCTTTTACAGTTGCTTTGATAGATTTGCCTAAACCAAGGTTAAAAAAATTATCAAGAACAATAACACTTGCCTGATTATCTTTGGTAATTTCGACGTAGTAGTTCTGTGTTCCATATGTTTGCGAATTTTCGGTACATTTCCACGTATTTACCAGTTTATCTCTAATATCATCGGTATCGGGGTCGGGATCGTCTGGATTACATGACCAAAGAGCTATTAAAAGACAGGATAGGATAAATAAAAGACGAAATTTAAACTCTTTCATAAAACATTAAAGCAATAATGATAAGCAAAAATAAAATTATTTTCGTAATTATCCAAATCAGGAAAACATTGTTCGTTCGACAAGCTCGCAAATGATATGACCCAACAAAATATGAGTTTCCTGAATGCGAGGAGTATCGTTCGAAGGTACGGATAAAATAATATCCGAACACGATTCAAAATCGGCTGTAAATTCTCCCAAAAAGGCAATGGTTGTTACACCTTTTTTTTGAGCGGTTTTCATGGCTTCAATAACGTTTTTCGATTTACCTGAGGTAGATAACCCAATGAGTACATCGTTTTTTTGTCCTTGTGCTTCAATATATCGCGAAAAAATTTGCTGATAATTAAAATCGTTTGCAACAGCTGTCAAATAAGATGTATTTACATGAAGTGCCTCGGCAGGTAGTGGCGGACGATTGATGTAGTAGCGACCGGAAAATTCGGCTGCCAGATGTTGAGCATCTGCAGCACTACCACCATTACCACAAAGCCATAGCCGTCCACCATTTTTAAAACTATCTACAATTTTTTGAGCCACCAAATTCAAGCGTTCTATAAATTCCGCATTTTCGAGCAGTTGCTCTTTAACACGAAGATTTTGACGAAAACGGCTTATTATGAGTTCTTTATTATCCATGAAATGTTTTCTTTTTGTAATACAATTTGCTGTATAGTATGTATATGGTTTCTTCCATTCGTTTCCATGAATATTTGTTTTTTTCTACTGCAGCCATAGCCGAAAATTCTTTTTCTTTGTTTTCGGTATAAAATTTAATAAGAGCTTGTGCTATTGATGGCGATGTGGGCGACACGACGTAGCCAACCTTTCCATGATGAACCATTTCGGGCAGTCCACCAACGTTGGTAACAATCATTGGCTTATTGAAATGGTAAGCAATTTGTGTTACACCACTTTGAGTTGCATCTTTATAGGGCTGCACCACCACATCGGCTGCACAAAAAAAGTACGGTACCAGATCGTCGGGGATAAACTGACCAAATATATGAAAACGATGGGAGAGCTTATATCGTTCGATGAGATTTTTAAATTTTTCTTCATTTTCGTAAAATTCCCCAGCAACAATTACATCAAAATTCGAAAAACTCGATTCAGACAGATGTACTGCTTCTATAAGTAAATCCAGACCTTTGTAGTCGCGAATTAAACCGAAAAACAAAATGTAATTTTTTTGAGTATCTAGTTTAAGCGATTTTTTGGCCTCTACTTTTGGAATAATTTTACCAAAATGATCGAACAACGGATGTGGACAATATTCGATAGGAATGTTCCTGAAGTCTTTTTCTATATCGGCTTTAACACTATGCGACATGACTACACAACCATCAACGGCTGCCATAAAATATCGAGAAAGAAAACGGTCGCCTAAACGACGTTCATGAGGTCTGTAATTATCTACCAGAGCAATAACTTTGGAGAACCGATTGCGTTTGGCTATTCGAATAATCCTACCCAAAGCAGGAGCCAAAAAAGGTATCCAATAACGAACCAAAACAATGTCGGGCTTTAATTTTTTTATTTCGTGCCCAACTTTTATCCAATTAAGCGGATTGATACTGTTTATTTTTCTCAAAATATTGAGTGGCGGTTTTTTCTGATTTTCTACAAATTGAGTCTTACCCGGGAAAAGCAACGAAGGATATTGCAATGTAAACGTAAAAATAGTAACCTTAACTCCCGAACGCATAAATTCTTGTGCCAGACGTTCATTGGTTGCTGCAATACCACCGCGATAAGGATATGCAGGACCTATAATAACAATATGTTTTATCACTGATTCAGTAATGCATGATTTCGAAAAACAAAATTAGTGAATATTTTATTTGGATTTTTCATACTTTTGAAAAGAATTTTCAAAAAACAGTAAATATGAAAAAAATAGCAATTATTGGTTTTGTTGTTACTTTATTGCTGATGGAATGGCAATGTACATTAGAAAATAAAAACAAAAATATGAATCAACAAATAATTAGTGAAAACACCATAAAAGAAATTATTGACACATTAAAACAGCATTCCGAAATTTCCGAAAGTTTGATTGAAAAAGGAGTAAAACAAGCTGCTCAACTCTGGGACACCACCGATGGAACGGCAGAAGAATTTAAGCAATTTTGTTTTTCTAATTTTTCCAGAACTTTAGAAAGTAAAGAGCAGCTTTTTAATATTCTGTCGCAAAACTTTGAAATACTGTTTGGCTATTTCAACAAGATAACCGTTGAGCTCATGAAACCACTTCATTTGACCGGAAGAGATATTTTGCCCATTGACGAAATGTTTGGAGGATACAGTGTATCAGCACATTTAATAGATGACTTTTTTAAAAACAAAATTGCCTTTGTAACTATTTTGAATTTTCCGGCTTATTCCTTAAAAGAAAAAAATGAACTTGGCAAAAACTGGACAAGACTCGAATGGGCATACGCACGAATGGGCGATATTTTTACTTCGCGGGTTCCTTCAAACATACTTCAAAGTCTTTCACAAATCATTACCAAAGCCGATACATACATAAGCGAATATAACATTTTTATGGGCAATGTTCAAAGCCAGAACGGTCAGTATTTATTCCCAAAAGACTTGAAACTTATTAGTCACTGGGGCTTACGCGACGAACTTAAATCGAACTATGCCAATAAAGAAAATGGTCTTATTAAACAAAAGATTATTTACGAAATTATGAAACACATTATTTTACAAGATATACCACAAACAGTTATTAACAATCCAAATGTTCAATGGAATCCATTCAGCAACGAAGTTTTCGAAAATGGTAATAAGATGGAAGCATTGGCAGAGCCAAACACCCGTTATCAACACATGCTCAATATTTTTAATGCCATACGAAAAGTGGACAATTATAGTCCTCAATATTCAACATACATAAAACGTAAGTTCGAAAGCGAAATGGAAATACCTCAGGAAGAGGTAGAGCAAATGTTTGTACAATTTGTTTCATCGCCTCAGATAAAAGCCATAGGAGAATTGATTAGCAAACGTCTTGGACGTCCGCTCGAACCGTTCGATATTTGGTACGATGGATTTAAGCCACGTAGTAATATCTCCGAAGACTTATTGACCGAGCAAACACGAAAGCTTTTTCCAAATACCAGCGCTTTTCAAAACTATTTGCCTGCTATACTTATTAAATTAGGTTTCGAAAAAACTGTAGCAAACGATATCACGTCGAAAATTACGGTTGATGCTTCGCGTGGAGCCGGACATGCATGGGGAAGCGAAATGCGCGGCGACAACGCACGACTCAGAACAAGAATCGGCGATAAGGGAATGGATTACAAAGGTTACAACATCGCCATGCATGAATTTGGACACAATGTAGAACAAACCTTATCGTTATATAATGTTGATTATTATATGATGCGTGGTGTTCCCAACACAGCCTTTACCGAAGCACTGGCATTTATTTTCCAAAAACGCGACTTGTTTATTCTTGGCATGAAAGATGAAAACACCGAAAAAGAACATCTAATGGCACTTGATAATGTATGGGCTACTTACGAAATTATGGGAGTTTCGTTGGTAGATATGCGAGTATGGAAGTGGTTATACCAAAATTCCAATGCCACAGCAGAGGAGTTAAAAAAGCAAGTCGTAAAAACAGCTATAGAAGTATGGAACGAATACTATGCACCTGTTTTTGGCAAAAAAGACGAGCCTATTTTAGCCATCTATTCGCATATGATTGATGCTCCTTTGTACTTATCGGCGTACCCGCTCGGACACATTATCGAATTTCAGTTGGAGCAGCATTTAAAGTCTAATCCTTTTGCCAAAGAGATTCAACGCATATATACCATCGGACGATTAACTCCCAATCAGTGGATGATTAACGCCGTTGGCATGCCTCTCTCAACCGAACCTATGCTTAAAGCAGCAGAAGAAGCATTGAAAGTAGTAAAACAATAAAATATGAAAGCCGTTTGGTTGTTATTAACTTGTATTTCTATTTTTAATACTTACGCTCAGCCAATTGAAGTAACTCTCGATGCCATTGAAACGCTAAACGATGTGGTTTATTGGCAAGCTTCATCCGAACCTTTTACGGGCAAAGTAGTAAGTTTTTTTTGGTAATGGACGCAAAGCTTCGGAAGTAAGTTATGTAAATGGCATAGAAAACGGCATGAATCGTTTGTGGTATCCAAATAGAAACCTGCGTCAGTAAGCTGAGGTTAAAGACGGAAAATTGCATGGCAAGTGGAAACAATATTACGAAAATGGTCAACTCGAAGCCGAAGTAATCTATGAAAACGATTACATGAATGGTCATTGCATTCGCTACTACGAAAATGGTCAGATAAAAGAAGAAGGGAACTACGAGCATTGTCGCGAACATGGCTGGTGGACATATTATTAGAGCAATGGTCAGAAGCAAGCAGAAGGCTTGTATAATCATGACTCAGAAAGCGGAACATGGAAGCATTGGGATGAAAACGGAAAAGAACTTAATCTATAACAAGCCAGCCTTATTTTTTAAAAAGCAATAAAAGCATAAGCAACGACGAAGTTATTTTTAAGAAAGATGAGCGCTTGAAACCCTTCAAAAACAAGAAAAACAACCAAAGTTATTAACAAAATCGGCAATTTATCAACAAAATTGCATTTTCTTTGTAAAAAGTATTGCAAATCAAAAAATTGCAAATATATTTGCATAACCTTAAAATAATTTATTCATTAACCCTTAAAAATTAAAACTATGAACAAAGCGCAATTAGTTGATGCAATTGCAAGTGAAGCAAAAATTACCAAAGCTGATGCTAAAAAAGCATTAGATGCTTTTATTAGTGCAACAACAAAAGCCTTAAAAAAAGGTGACCGTGTTGCTTTAGTAGGCTTTGGAACTTTTGGTGTTACAAAACGTAGCGCCCGCAAAGGTCGTAACCCACAAACTGGTAAGGAAATCAACATTCCTGCTAAGAAAGTGGTACGTTTCAGACCGGGTAGCGAACTTGCAAGCTCAATTAAGTAAGAACACCTTGCTTAAGGTAAAAGGGAGTAGCAATACTCCCTTTTTTTTTGAAGCTATGGAAAGATTAAAAGTAATAACATATTTAAAAGAATTTGTTAGTCCAGAGCGTTATCGTCTTTTTGAAGAAAAGCTTGCCGAACGAACACGTTATGCCTCAGTGCTAATCGAAAACGTATATCAATCGCACAATGCCAGTGCTATTATTCGCACCTGTGAGGCATTAGGATTTCAAGATGTATATGTGTACGAACGCAAAAATACCTTTTCGCCCAACGACGAAATTGCATTAGGTGCAGAAAAATGGCTCAACATACATAAATACAATCAGCAACAACATTCATTTGCCGACGTTATCAACTTATTAAAGGCTAAAGATTATAGAATAATTGCAACAACCCTTCATCGTGAATCAGTTAGCTTATACGATTTTTCGTTAGCTAAGGGAAAATGTGTTTTTTTATTTGGCACAGAAAAAGAAGGGCTATCGGACGAAGCAATACAACTTTCTGACGAATATCTGAAAATACCGATTTATGGCTTTACCGAGAGCTTCAATGTTTCGGTGTCGGTAGGCATTATTATGAGCCATATTGCCCGACAACTACGACAGCTAAAAATTCCTTACCAACTAACTATTGCCGAACAAGAAGAAATAATGATACAATGGCTAACTCAATCGATCCCCTCTGGTGAAAAAATTTTGAAACGATTCATTTAGCAACTATAAGTTTCAGACTTGTCGATAAAAATGTTAATTAGATAATTTCTTAACAAAAAAAGCAAAAAAATAAAATTGTAAACTTGCAATTATTAGTGATATATCTATGACCATTGATGTAAACTTTTCGATGCTGGTATTACTGGGAATTTGGGCAATTGCATGGCTCATACAATTGTTTTATTATCTGTTTTTCTACCTGCGAATCTCAAAATGTAATCGATCAAAATCGGGAACAAATTTTCCACCGGTTTCAGTTATTATTTGTGCTCGCAACGAAGAAAAAAATTTACAACAATTTTTACCAAAAGTTTTAACACAAGATTACCCTAATTATGAAGTAATAGTTGTAAACGATGCATCGGAAGATAATAGCGATGTAGTTCTTCAACAACTTTGCAAAAAATATGCACATTTAAAAGTTTCGACCATAAAAAAAGACGAAAAATTTTCGCACAACAAAAAACTGGCTGTTACCATAGGCATTAAAGCCTCACAACACGATACACTCCTTTTTATCGATGCCGATTGTTATCCCGAAACCGACCAATGGATACGTTCGATGGTATCATCGTACAACAAAGAAACCGAAATTGTTTTAGGTTATGGTGGATACAAGGCTTCAAAAAGTTTGCTCAACAAGCTTATTCGCTTCGATACCATGTTTATTGCAACACAATTTATGACTTTTGCTTTAGCCAGAATTCCTTACATGGGCGTTGGACGAAACCTGTCGTACAAAAAAACACTTTTTTTAAAAAATAAAGGTTTTGCATCGCATCTCGACCTTGCTTCGGGCGACGACGACTTATTTATTAACCAAACAGCCACCAAACACAACACGGCTGTTAACCTGAATGCGCATACTCGATCGTTGCCACGCAAAAGTTTTGCATCGTGGATTATGCAAAAAAAACGTCATCAAACTACTTTTCATCGATATAAATGTAAACATAAATTTTTTCTTTTACTAGAACCATTGAGCCGCTGGATATATTATCTTTTAATACCTATTATTTTACTTGTCAATAGTCGTTTGTGGATATTAATTATTCCAGCTTTTTTTGTTCGATTGATTATTCAATATATCGTATATTATTTTTCTACGAAAACTTTGAACGAAAAAGATTTATTATTATTTTCGCCTGTTTTTGATTTGATACAGTTGTTTATCGATTTAATCATAAAAATGAGTAAAAATCCTTATCGTAAAAATACATGGAAATAAGTCCCAACTTAAGCAATAAGGCATTGCAAGATTATGTTCTTGTTCAGCAAGCCATAAAAGGTGACGAACGTGCTTATGCCGAACTCATGGGACGTTATCGCGACTCCATTTACTTTATGCTCCTCAAAATGGTCAACAACAAAGTAGATGCAGAAGACTTAACCATAGAAGCCTTTACTAAAGCCTTTAAAAATTTATCGTTATATTCTCCTAGCTTTGCTTTTAGCACGTGGTTGTTTAAAATAGCAACCAACAATTGTATTGATTTTTTGCGAAAAAAACGCAGCGATATTGTTTCCATTGATGCACCCACCAGCGATTCCGATCAAGACAACGCCCTCCCTTTACCTTTCGATGGACTTGATCCTGAAGAAGAACTCATAAAAGAACAAAAACTGGTGCTTATGCGCGATATCGTAGAAAAACTCAAACCTCGTTATCGCATGCTTATTGAACTTCGCTATTTTAAAGAATATTCATACGAAGAAATTGCATCCGAACTCGAAATACCTGTAGGAACAGTAAAAGCTCAATTGTTTCGCGCTCGCGAACTACTTTTTTTAATCATGAAAAAATCGAGAGATAAAATTTAATGAATATACTTTATAAGTATTTTCCTAATTTGTCGGAACAACAAAAGCAACAATTTGCGCAATTATCGGAACTTTACAAATTTTGGAATCAACGAATTAACCTTATTTCGCGAAAGGATATTGAACATTTGTACGAACGCCATATATTACATTCATTATCAATTTTTAAAGTCATTCATTTTAAAGCAAAAGACAGGATTTTAGATGTAGGAACGGGAGGGGGATTTCCGGGAATACCACTGGCTATTATGGCTCCAGAAGCAAATTTTTTACTAATCGACTCCATAGGCAAAAAAATACGTGTTGTTCAAGAAATTATTAAAGCCATTCAATTAACCAATGTTGAGGCCAAACAAATCAATGCAAAAGATGTTGCTGGCAAGTACGAATATATTGTTAGTCGTGCCGTATGCACCATTGAAGAAATGACACGGCTCACTAAAAATAATACCATTGCCCAAACAACCAAACTTGTTATGCTCAAAGGCGGCGATTTGACTTCTGAAATAAAATACTACGAAAACAATTGCCAAATAATATCCATTTCGAATTTCTTTGATGAAACTTTTTTCAAAACGAAAAAAATAGTAATATTACACGTTTAATTGTCGTTTTAACACAACGACAATCTAAATGAAATATTTATTTAACATATCATTATTGTTGGGCTATTTTTTAGCTTATTCTCAAACATGCCAGGAAGTAATTGATGCTACTTTAAAAAAAATATCAGAAGTACAAACAGCTTCGTTTTATATAATAGCCCAAGAGCGTTTTGGAGATAAGTATAAAACCGAAAAGGCTTTTTACAAAATACGCAATCATCCATTTTCTGTATATTACAAACAGCTTTATCCTCCGACCAAAGCCGAAGTTCTTATTAACGAAAAATATCAACAACAAGCACTTGTCAATCCTAATAGTTTTCCTTATGTTAACTTGATATTAAGTCCCTTTGGTGAAATACTTCGCGACAAGCAACATCACAACATTTATCAGGCTGGCTTTGTTTACTTAAAAACGGTGCTGGTATATTTAAAAAATAAATATCAAATTTCCTGGTCAGATGTTTGTCAGTCGGTCGAAATGGTAAAAATAAAACAGTACGATTGTTATAAAATAACTCTATTTAATCGTTTTTACAAAATACAAACGTACACATTACCCAAAGAAATGTCACTGCAAGATTTGGCTTTGCAGATGTTTGTTTGCGATTACAAAATGTTAGAACTCAATCCCGGTATTAAAAGCATCTTTAAAAAGCTCTCAGTTGGAACAAAATTGCAAATACCCAGCGACTATGCTCAGAAAATAGTTTTATACATCGATAAAACACTTATGCTTCCTATTAAGTCGGAAGTTTACGATGAAAAAGGCTTGTTTGAAGAATATCTTTTTGAAGAAATAAAAATAAATCCTACATTTACATCTGTCGATTTTGATGAAAATAATAAGGAATATGGTTTTCAATAATTGTTTTTTATTTATTATAATGTTTGTTGTTATAACTAATTTTTCAACTGCTCAGATTCATTCCGACGATATTTTAGGAAAATGGATAACCGAAGGTGGTAAAGCTATTGTGCAAATATTTAAAACCAACGATGGCAAATTTGCCGGCAAAATAGTTTGGCTTAAAGAACCTAACGATGAAAACGGTAAACCCAAAACCGATATTCACAATCCGAATCCAGATTTAAGGCAACGTCCCATATTGAATTTAGTTTTTTTAGGAGGCTTTGAGTTTTCGAAAAATGAATGGATAAACGGAATAATTTACGATGCAGAAAGTGGCAATACATACAAAGCCAAAATTAGTATGACCGACAAAAACACATTAAATTTAAGAGGATATGTCGGTTCGCCAGTTTTTGGAAGAACAACTACATGGAAAAGAAAAATGGATAAATAATTTTGTAATAAAAATATTTTTGTAACTTAGTAGAAAAAAGTATGTACAACTTGGACGAAAATCAACAAATACTACATCTAGATATATTAAATAAAATATCTTATGAGCTTTCATACTCAGTGCCCCTTGAAAGAGCTTTTAGCATTGTGTTAAATAACCTTATGTCGCTCGAAGAAATAGATTCGGGAGCTTTTTACAACTTAAAACCCGACGGAACTCTTTATCTAGAAAAGTGTTATCGATTCCCTGAAACACTGCTAAAATGCAAATATTTGTACAACAACGAATCGGAAGAAACCAACGTATTATTAGGAGGCAACATCCAACTTATAGAGTTTCCGAACGAAAAAGATTTATTTCACATTCAAAAACACATTGAACAAGCAAAATGGTTAATTGTTTCTCCTGCACGACTCAATGGAGACATTGTTGGAGGATTGATTTTAGTAGGCAAAAAAAACATACAACATCCATCTCTTCTGCTCAAAGTTATCGAAAACGTGAGCTACAAAATAGGCGGTGTATTGGGACGCATTGAATCCGACAAAGATATTACCGAGAAACAAAAGAGCCTCGAAAACCTTCTACAAAGTTTTCACGACATTATTGTTATCACAAACAAGGATGGCAAAATTATTTACTTTAACTCACTGCTTCCCGAAAAAACAGGGTTTATCGAAGATGAGCTATACCATTTAGACATTCATCAGCTTTTTCCAGATGAACTCGCTTTTGACGTAAAAAAAATTCTCGAAGACAAAAACGAAACAAAAAGCAACTTACTCTTATATCCTTTATTAAGTTCAAACAAAGAACTCATTCCGGCCGAGACCATCGTTTCTAAAGTAATGTGGTCGGGTAGCAGTATGTTGTTGTGGAGCATACGCGATTTGAAAGAGCGAAAGCAAGCTGAAGAAGCAATTGCCATTGCTTACAAAAGAGCCGAAGACGAAAATAAGGCAAAAACAGCGTTTCTTACCAATTTAAGTTTTGCGCTTCGCATTCCACTTAGTTCAATTTTAGGCATGAGCGAATTGCTTATAAAAACCGACCTTAACAAAAACCAGTTTAATTATTTAAATGTTATTACTCGTTCGGCCGAACAACTCATGTTAATTGCCAATCAACTACTCGATATATCAAAAATAGAAAAAGGCGAACTGCTTCTTGAAGAAAAAAACTTTAGCTTAAAAGATGTTGTTATACAAGTACTTAATCAACAATACTTTAAGGCACACAACAAAGGTGTAGAAATTATTTGCGACTATGTCTCCTATGGCGACGACATTGTGCTAAGAGGTGATGCACTGAGGTTATCTCAAATTTTACAAAACCTCATTGATAATGCCATTAAGTTTACCGATAAAGGCAAAATAGAAGTCAATATTCACCCACTCGGAGTTTACGACAAGAGTATCAAAATTCATTTTTCTGTCAAAGACACCGGAAAAGGGATGAGCAAAGAAATGCTTCACCATATTTTGCAAAATTGCCAACTAAAAAGCCCCATCTCCAATCCTGCTACCGGCGACTTTGGACTGGGTTTAATTATTGCATACAATTTAATTCAGCTAATGGGCTCTACACTTCACATCGAAAGCCAAATAGGTATTGGTTCTACCATGAATTTTGAATTGGAATTTAAAACAGGCAGTATTGCTGAAATGATGTTGCAAGAACAAAAATCACCTTTCGAAATTCAAGCCCCATCGAAAGAACACATCTCGGTTTTGGTTGCCGAAGACCAACCGTTCAATCAAATTGTCATCCAGTCGATGCTCGAAGAATGGGGATTCGATGTTGAAATGGTTGAAGATGGCAGACAAGTTATTGAAAAATTATCGAACAAACATTTTGATGTTGTACTTATGGACGTTTTTATGCCCAAAATGAATGGTATAGAAGCAGCCAAATATATTCGAACACAGTTAAAAAAACCTGTATGTGATATTCCAATCATTGCAATTACTGCAAATGCTTATACCGAAGAGCATCGAAAATATATCGAAGCAGGAATAACCGATACCATTACCAAGCCTTTTAAGTCGTATCTATTGTTTAATAAAATTATTCATGTTTTAGGCGTATCAAAAGCTTCTATAGAAAACAATTACAAAAATTTGATTGATGCCGAAGTAATATCATCGACAGAACAAAAATTTTATGATCTTGAACTTATACGTAACCTTACAAAAAATCAGAAAGATTCGATGATTAGGATGCTTGAGGTGTTTATCGAAAAAAGTGCTTCCGAATTGCAACAACTAAACGAATTTACCGATCAAAAAGATTGGGAAAAGGTTGCTTCCATTACTCACAAAATGAAACCATCATTTGCATACCTTTCGATGAAACAACTTGAGAGCCTCGTACAACAAATTCATCATCTATCAAAAAGCAAAGACCAATTAAGTGTAATTCCAAAACTCGTTCAAAATGTTAACAGTTTACTTAATTTTGTAATTGAGCAATTGAAAGAAGAAATTAAAAAGATGTCGTAAACTATGGCATACATCATTCCTTTGAATGGCAAAGTTCCTATAATAGGAAGCAATTGCTTTTTAGCTTCCAATGCAACCATTGTTGGCGATGTACGTATGGGCGATAATTGTAGTGTTTGGTTTAATGCTGTTATAAGAGGCGATGTTCATTACATACGTATAGGCAATTATGTCAACATACAAGATGGGGCTATTATACACTGTACTTATCAGAAAGCTCCTGTAAACATTGGCAACTATGTGTCTATTGCTCATAATGCAGTAGTGCATGGTTGTACCATTCACGACAATGTGTTGATTGGCATAGGTGCAATTATTCTGGATGGTTGTATTATTCACAGTAATAGCCTAATTGCTGCGGGCTCGGTTTTGCTCGAGAACACTGTTGTAGAGCCGGGTAGTGTTTATGCTGGTGTGCCAGCCAAGAAAGTAAAAGATATTGATCCGCAATTACTTAAAGGACAGGTTGAACGTATTGCACACAGTTATCAGATGTACGCTGGTTGGTATAAATAAGTCTTAATTTATTTTCGTAATCCATAATTCCGGATTGAGCTTTATACTTCCATTCCAAATTTGCAATTCTACAAAAGTTTTGTCTTCGTCGGGATCTGTTCCTGCGACACCGATGGTTTGTTTAGTTTTAACCTTTTGACCGGCACCAACCAATACTTCGCTCAAATTAGCATAAACCGTAAAATAATTTCCATGCCGAATAATGACAACCTTGTTTTTGCCCGGGATAGACAAAACTTTGGTTACTTCTCCATCAAAAATACTTCGAACTTTGGCTCCCGGTAATGTTCCAATATGAATCCCATCGTTTCTAACCTTTATTCCTTTTAGCACAGGATGATCGTGTTCGCCATAGGTTGAAAGAATAATGCCTCGCTCGGTAGGCCAGGGCAAAAGTCCACGGTTCGACTCAAATTTGTCGTTAACCAATTGCTCTTCGCGCGTAAGCAAAGGTTCTGGCTTTTTAACCTCTTCTTTAACAACAGTAGATGACTTAGTTGTTGTTGCTGTGGTTTTTTCTCTTTCTTTTGCTTTACTTTCTTCGCGTGCTTTGCGGGCAGCATCTTCGCGAGCTTTACGCAATTCCTCGGCAATCAGTTGTTTGATAGTTTCCTGAAGCTGTCTATCGGCTTTTTTTTGTTCGGCAAGTTTTTTTAGTAGTTCGCTTTCTTGTTTTTTTAAGCTTCCTAAAACTTTTGTTTGTTCGTCTTTGTCTTTCGATAAAATCATTTTTTCTTGTTCGCTTTCGTTGCGAAGTTGTTCTTTTTGAAGTTTTTTCTCGCGAAGTTGTTCTAAAACCGACTTTATTTCTGTTTTTGTAGTAATAATTTGCTGTATTTGCTTTTGACGATATTCGCCATAGTATTGTAAATATCGCAATCGCCGGTAAGATTTGTTAAAATCGTCGGCCGACAATACAAAAATAATTTTGTCGTACGCCGAACGAGTTTTATATGCAAAAACCAGCATGCGAGCATAAGCCTTTTTTAGTTTGTTGAGGTTGTTTTCGAGTGTATCAAGGCGTGCAAGTAGCTGTTGTATTCGTTTGTCGAGCAAGGCTATTTCCTGCTGAATGTTTTGAATTAACTCTTCACGAGCTTTAATTTTTTTATTTAAAATGAGCAGTTGATTCATCGAATTTTTTTTCTCGAGTTGGGTTTTTTTCAATAACGAATTGGTATATTCTATTTCTTTTAGTGTTTGTTTTCGTCGGGCTTCCAACTCTTTTCTATTCTGAGCTTTTATCGTTGTGCCTGTCAAACAAAACAAAATGACAACTAACAATAATGAATGTTTCATGATCAGTCAATTTTTTTGTAAGAATAGGGAATGGAGAAATTGTAATTAAATGGCTGATTGATAGTTATTTTGTTGTATTGAAGTTTGAGAAAAAATGTTAACGTCGAATCTTTAACCAGAAAATCAATGGTCGTAGGGAAGTGAGTTTGATTTATTAAATCAAAGTTGCTGTAATTTATAAATAAATAGCGGTTATCAATATAGTCAAAAATTTCTACCGATTGTATTTTAAACAAATTAGGTATAATTTTAATGTTTTCGACTATAAAACTGTTTTCATTTTTTGTTGGCTTTTTCATCATACGCTTAATTTTGTGCTTTCGGTGAGTTTTAAGAACATAATTTACAGAATCTTTATCGCGAAAGAACGTTTTTTTTATCACATCTCGTTCGCTACTATTAGTATTCATGGCTAAATTTCGTTCTTCGTCGGTTTCCGAAAAAAGAAATATCTGATTGGTAAAAATAGATTGAATATCGTTATACGAAAGTTCAATATTTAAAAGATGCTCAAAAAAAGTGTACGGTTTACTAAGATATTCGCGTTTTAATTTATTTAGAAAAGTTACACTGTCGTTCGATAACATAACACGAGCAACCTCTATTCCGAGTGGGGCAGTTAGGCTAATCCATATCAGGCTGTCTTTTTTAATTCGAAGTATACCCTCTAGTTCATGATTTTCTTGCGAAAATTCGACATTCAGTTTAAATTTTATAGATAAATTCTGATACACCAGATATTTGGAAGTGATAGAATCTAACAATTTACCAATACCATAATTTTTTAATTTTGGCTGAACGTTTTTGGTTTCGGGTATTTCTTGGGATACGTGTTTAGTAGTTTTGCACGATAAGCCTATCAACAGTAAAACAATAAAATATAATAAAAAAAAACGCGTCATTATTCAATGAGTTTTTTTTGTTGAATTTTTTGTTCTAAAAAAGGGCTGCCTTTGCCGATCTTAAAAGCTTCGTTCCAGCGTTCAAAAGCTTCGTCGTATCTGGCAAGTTTATACAAAATATCGCCGTAATGTTCAATAATAGTGGCATTGTTTTTTTGAAGTTGATAGGCTTTTTCGATATATTTAAGTGCTTCTTCGTACTTTTTTTGTTTGTACAACACCCATGCATAGGTGTAGAGAAATGTAGGATTATTGGGCTCCATTTCGACACAAATAAGGCTCATACGCTCGGCTTTATCGAGGCTGTCGGATCGGAGCGATAGATAGTAGCTATAATTGTTGAGTACAATCCGGTTGGTTTTATCCATTTCGAGGGCTTTTTCGAGCTTGAAATCCGATTCGGCGTTTTTCCCCATGGCATGTAACACTTCGCCGTGCAAGGCATACACTTCAACCATAAAATCTTTGTTCGAAGCTGGCATGGTTTGAATGTAGTTAAGTGCTTCGTCGGCTATGGAAAACTTCTTCAATTCAAACGCTGCTATAGCTTTAAGAAAGTGAAGGTTTAAATTCAGTGGAAACAACTCGGTAGCTTTTTCAGAATGAACAAGCAACGAATCCCACAACTGTAAATCGTGTTCAATCATAAGCAGTTGTTCCCAAATAAGATATTTTCCGGGATCTATCTGAATGATATTTAATAGCACATTGTAAGCTTCTTTTTTCTTGTATTGCCTTAACAATATATCGGCATAAAGTGTAAGTACTTTGGGGTTTTGGGGATAATATTCGAGTAAAATATTAAGCAAACGGTCTGTTTCGAGCGATAATTGCTGATTGTGTTCGGCATATCCCGAAAGGGTAATAAGCATTTTAAGTTTGTTGTCGATAGTTATTTCGTTGCTTTTGAAAGCCATTTGCAAATGATAAAAGGACTTTTCAAGATTGCCCATAATACGATAAAAATCAGCAAGCGAAAGATTTACAAGTCCATTTTCGGGGTCTATGGTAAGCATTTTCTGATACACTTCTTCGGCTTTGTTCATTTTTTGTTGAGCAATGTATAATTCGGCAAGCATCCCCCAGTAACGAATTTCATTCGGATTAAGCTGAATCAATTTGCGTATTTCTGTCTCCGATTTATCGTACTGACGTTGAAATGAATAAATTCGTTCTTTTTCGAGAACAACTGTTTCATCTATACCAAAGTTTTTTTCTATTTGATCGAAAACTTTCAAAGCTTTTGTCAATTTACTTGTATAAATGTAAAGATAAGCCAATTCGTAGTAAAAATCGATTCGAAGTGAGTTATTTTTTGTGAGTCTGTTATAAATTTTTATGGCCTTATGATACTGTTTTGTTTGTTTGTAAAGGACTCCCAGCAATGCCTGATACCATACATTAGATGGTTCGAGCTTTGTCGCTTTTTCGGCATATTCGATGCTAGTTTTTAACTGGTTAAGTTGTACGTAGTAAGATGCCAGTTCGTAATAAACAACAGCACTATTAGGGTTTATGTTAAGACATTTTTCGTACAAACTTTTTACTGCTTCGAAATTTCCTAAAATTTTTTGGCGATTAGCTTCAATTAAGTTATGTGTAAATTCCGGATGGTACGTATCTTTTAGCTTTGTTTGTGCTAAAAGCATTGCCGAAAAAAAGAGCACGATAACATATGTTAAAATAAATTTCATTACAACGTTAAAGTATTGTAATCACCAACATTTAGGTTTTTAAATTTACCAATAATATCGGAATTGTTTCCTACGATAGACTGATCGAGCAAAAGATTTTCGATGGTCGAAAAACGTTGAATAATGCTGTTACGTACAATACAGTTTTTAACCGTAGTGCCTTTTCCTACCGAAACAAAAGGTCCTATAACCGAATTTTCGATAATGGTATCTGTTCCAACAAAACAAGGCTGAATGATTACAGAATTAATAATTTGTGAACCGGGCATCATTAAATCGCTTATTGAACTTAGCTCCAAAATGCGTTTGTTTGTTTGGAGAGTAGCTTCTTTATTACCACAATCGAACCATTCTTCTATAAGGCTTGCTTTAAGCTTGTAGCCCTTATTCTTCATGTTTTGCAGAGCATCGGTTAACTGATATTCGCCTTTTACTTTAATATCGTTTTGGATTAAATATTCGAGCTCGCTCAATAACTTTTTTCCATCGTTAAAGTAATAAATGCCTATAATGGCCAAATTGCTCACAGGTGTTGCAGGCTTTTCGATAAAATCTGTAATTATGTTGTCGTCTTTTACTTTAACTACGCCAAATTGCGATGGGTTGTCAACGGTTTTTACCCAAATAATGGCATCGGAATGGTTGATAGTAATTTTAGAGGTTTTAAATAATGTGTCGGCAAAAGCAACAACAACTTCTCCTTCGAGCGAGGGTTTAGCACACCACACAGCATGGGCTGTGCCCAGTGGTTCGGGTTGATAGTAAAGAGTGCCCTTTGCTTGCAAGTTTTCGGCAATTGACAGGAGTGAATTTTCAACTTCTTTGCCAAAATCGCCAGTAATAAAAGCAATTTCGTCGACGGGCTTATCAATAACTTTTATTAACTCTTCTACCAGTCGCTGTACTATGCTTTTGCCTGCTATGGGAATTAGTGGTTTGGGAATAGTAAGTGTATGAGGACGCATACGTTTACCCATTCCGGCCATTGGAATAATAATTTTCATACTCAGCTTTTTTAATGTTTACCTGTATGTCCAAAACCACCACTACCTCGTTCGGTTTCTTGTAATATTTCTACGTTTTTCCACTGTATAGTTTCGTGGCGAGCAATAATCATTTGACAAATACGGTCGCCATCATTTATTACGAAGTCTTCGTTAGATAAGTTAATCAATATTACTCCTATTTCGCCACGATAATCGGCATCAATGGTCCCAGGAGCATTAAGTACTGTTATCCCTTTTTTTATTGCTAAACCACTACGAGGACGTATTTGTGCTTCAAAACCTTGCGGAAGTTCAATAAACAAACCTGTAGGAATTAACGCACGTTCAAAAGGCTTTAATAATATAGGACTTTCGAGATTTGCCCGAACATCCATACCTGCCGATAACGGTGTACTGTATTCGGGATTGGGGTGCTTCGACTTATTAACTATTTTAACAACCATAAAATCATAATTTAGAGAGCGAAGTTAACGATTTTCATATTAAGATACTAACTTTGGTTGGTTTCTTCAAGATGATCATCGAAAATAATAACAACTTAAACAATGTAATTAAAGAAATCACTACTTTTGCAAATATCCAAAATTTATTTTATGAAACAAACAGCATTATTTAATATTCATGAACGTCTTGGAGCTAAGATGGTTCCTTTTGCCGGTTTTTATATGCCGTTAAAATATTCTGGTGATATTGAGGAACATATAACCGTACGAACCAAACTTGGTGTTTTCGATGTATCGCACATGGGCGAAATATGGGTCAAAGGTGTCAACGCTCTTGACTTTGTTCAATGGGTTACTTCAAACGATGCTGCTGTTTTATACAACGGCAAAGTACAATATTCATGTTTTCCTAACGGCAAGGGGGGAATAGTTGATGATTTGCTTGTTTATCGTTTCGACGAACAAACTTATTTATTGGTAGTTAATGCAGCAAACATAGAAAAAGACTGGAATTGGCTTAATTCGCAAAATAAATTCGGCGTACAACTTATCAATGCCTCCGACGAAACCTCGCAACTTGCCGTTCAGGGTCCATTGGCACTAAAAGCCATGCAAAAACTTACCTCACAGCCTGTCGAAAACATGGAATATTACACATTTAAAGTATTAGAATTTGCTGGCGTAAAAGATGTTATCTTCTCTACAACAGGATACACCGGTGCTGGCGGTTGTGAAATATACTTCCCAAACAATAAAGCCGAACAAATATTTAATGCCGTTTTAGAAGCAGGTCAGGAGTTTGGAATTAAACCCATTGGCTTGGCTGCCCGCGATACATTACGACTCGAAATGGGCTTTTGCTTATACGGGAACGACATCGACGATACAACTTCGCCCATCGAAGCCGGATTGGGATGGATTACCAAATTTGTCGATCATAAAAACTTCATTGACAAAGACTATTTATTACAACAAAAACAAAACGGAGTTCTGCGCAAATTGATTGGATTTGAAATGATCGACAAAGGAATACCCCGCCACGAATACGAAATTTGCGACGAACATGGCAACAAAATCGGACATGTAACCTCGGGTACTATGTCGCCCATGCTCAAAAAAGGAATAGGAATGGGGTACGTACAAACAGCTTATTCAAAAACGGAGCAGATTATTTATATCAAAATACGAGAAAAGCTTATGAAAGCTAAAGTTGTTAAACTCCCTTTCTATAAAAGTGTATAATCCGTTTTTCGTACTACAGTATTATCCGGGCATTCTGTTAGTAAAGTGGTAACTGTTTTTTTTAAGACTGGATGATACCATCGAGGATTTACTTGTTCTAATGGTAGTAATACAAATTTTCGCAAGTGCATCTTCGGATGAGGAACAATGATGCTCTCTGTTTGTACAACTAGATTGTTAAAACAAATAATGTCTAAATCAATAATACGGTCTTCGTAATTGCCGGTAAGGCTACGCTTTCTACCCATTTGTTCCTCAATCTGAAGCAACAGATTCATTAACAAAACCACATTCAAATTTTTATTATCAATAACACATACTGCGTTATAAAAACAATTGAACGAATTATATCCCCATGGCTCTGTTTCCCAAACATTTGAACTGCATACCATTTTGCCTACCTTTTGTTCTATCAGACGGGTAGCTTTGTGCAAATTCATCAATCTATCGCCAACATTACTTCCTAATCCTATAACTATCATTGTTGAAAAAAATCAGTCAAAGTTATGAACAATTCCATTAACAAAATTATGTAAATATGTAACTTTACAAAAAATAATACCTATGAGTTTTGTTCACTTACATGTTCATTCTCAATATTCCATATTAGACGGAGCATCAAACATAAAGCAACTTATAAAACGAGCTGCCGAGCTTGGAATGCCTGCTTTAGCCATCACCGACCATGGCAACTTATTTGGGATTAAAGAATTTTTAAACGAAACAAAAAAACATAACGACTCTGAAAAACAAAAAGCTGAAACCGCCAAACAAAAAGGTGAAGAATACACCCCACGACTCATTAAACCCATTGTGGGCTGCGAAATGTATGTTGCCCGTCGTTCTCGCTTCGACAAAGAAAAAAATACCGACGACAAAAGTGGCAATCATCTTATCGTATTAGCAAAAAACAAAACAGGTTATCACAACTTAGTCAAACTGGTTTCGCTATCTTACATCGAAGGGTTTTACAGCAAACCCCGTATCGACAAAGAATTACTTTTTCAATACAAAGAAGGACTTATTGTTTCTACTGCCTGTTTAGCTGGCGAAATTCCACAATACATTTTAAATGATGATTATGAATCGGCCAAACAAGTAGCAATAGATTTTCAAAAACAATTTGGCGACGATTTTTACCTCGAAATACAATACCATCCTACCAACGACCCCACTGCCGACCAAACCACTTACATTGAACAAATGAAAGTTAAAGAAGGACTTATAAAACTGTCGAAAGAAACCGGCATAAAACTCATTTGTACCAACGATGTACATTTTATCCGAAAAGAAGATGCCGAAGCTCACGATCGTTTAATTTGCATCAACACCAACACCCCGGTTAACGACCCCAACCGACTACGTTATACCAAACAAGAATGGCTAAAAAGCTACGACGAAATGTTCGAATTATTTAAAGATGTCCCCGAAGCACTCGAAAACACGCTGGAAATAGCAAACAAGGTCGAAATTTATTCTATCGACCATGCACCTATAATGCCCGAATTTCCGATACCTAAAGATTTTGCTACCATTGATGAATATCGAGAAAAAATTACCGAACAACAGCTCATTGAAGAATTCGGACAAGACAACTTTAATCGGTTGGGTGGCTACGAAAAAGTTCTACGCATAAAACTCGAAGCCGATTATTTATTACATCTGGTCAATAATGGCAAAAAAGAACGCTACGGCAATCAAATGAATGAAGAAATTGAAAACCGCATACAATTCGAATTCGACACCATTAAACGGATGGGTTATCCGGGCTACTTTCTAATTGTATCGGATGTGATACAGCAAGCACGCAACATGGGTATTCGTGTAGGTCCCGGACGTGGTTCTGCTGCTGGCTCTGTTATTTCGTACTGTCTTAAAATAACCGATCTCGACCCTATTAAATACAAATTGCTATTTGAGCGCTTCTTAAACCCCGAACGTATTTCGATGCCCGATATCGATATCGACTTCGATGAAGAAGGACGATCCAAAATTCTTAAGTGGGTTGTAGAAAAATATGGCAGAGAAAAAGTTGCCAACATCATTACCTTTGGTCGAATGGCAGCCAAAATGGCTATTAAAGACGTGGCGCGAGTTCAAAATCTTCCACTTAACGAAGCCAATAGACTTAGCAAATTAGTGCCTAATGACCCCGAGACCACCTTAGAAAAAGCCTACGCCATTAGCGAAGAACTTAAAAAAGAAAAAGAACAAGGCGACCCGCTGGTTAAGGAAACACTCGCCTTTGCTCAAATACTGGAGGGAAGTGTTAGACAAACCGGTATTCATGCATGCGGTGTTATTATAAGCAAAGACAAACTTATTGAACACATACCGCTTTGTACCTCTAAAGAAACCGATTTGTTTGTTACACAATACGACGGACACTACCTCGAAGAGGTGGGTATGCTTAAGATGGATTTCCTTGGCTTAAAAACCCTTTCTATTATAGAAGATACCTTAGAAATTATTGAACAGCGTCATGGTAAAAAAATAGATATAGATCACATACCACTGAACGACAAGAAAACCTACGATCTTTTTAGTAAAGGTCTTACAACAGGCATTTTTCAATTCGAATCGGACGGAATGAAAAAATATCTGAAAGAACTAAAACCCGACCGTTTCGAAGACCTTATCGCTATGAATGCGCTGTATCGTCCGGGTCCTATAAAATACATTCCCCAGTTTATCGCCCGCAAACATGGCCTAGAACCCATTCAATACGACTTGCCCGAAATGCAAGAATATCTTGAGGAAACTTATGGAATTACTGTTTATCAAGAGCAAGTGATGCTTTTATCGCAGAAATTAGCCGGTTTTAGTAAGGGCGAAGCCGACTCCCTTCGCAAAGCAATGGGAAAAAAGCAACGCGACGTGCTCGATAAAATGAAAAGCCGCTTCATTGAAGGTTGTAAAAAAAATAACCTCGACTTATCCATTTGCGAGAAAATATGGACCGACTGGGAAGCCTTTGCACAATATGCTTTTAACAAATCGCATTCAACCTGCTACGCATATTTAGCTTATCAAACTGCATACTTAAAAGCTCATTATCCAGCTGAATTTATGGCAGCTAACCTTAGCCGTAATTTAAGCGACATCAAGGAAATAACCAAACTTATGAACGAATGTCGCCGTATGAACATTGATGTAAAAGGACCTAGTATCAACGAAAGTAATATTAAATTTGCAGTAAATGCTCAGGGGGCTATTCGTTTTGGTTTAGGAGGCATTAAAGGACTTGGCGAATCTGCTTCGCAAAGCATTATCGAAGAACGTCAAAAAAACGGCATCTTTACCTCTATTTTTAACTTTGCCGAACGAATTGATCCGGTAATCATCAATAAAAAAAGTTACGAATCGCTGGCATATTCGGGAGCCTTTGACGATTTTACCGAAATTCAACGTCATCAATATTTCTGTGATAGCAATCCCACTTTTTTAGAAAGTCTTATTAAGTACAGCCAACAGTATCGCGATGATAAGAAACAAACCCAGCAAACCTTATTCGGAGATAGTATTCCGGTGGATATTAAAAAACCGGCTATTCCACAATGCGAGGAATGGAGTAAAATGTATACACTCAAGAAAGAAGCCGAATACATCGGATTATTTCTTTCGTCGCATCCGCTTGATATGTTTAAATTCGACATCGAAAACCTTTGCAATACCAAATTGACCGACCTTGCTACTATCGAAACACTTGTAAATAAAGAAATCATTTTTGCCGGACATGTATCAAAAGTTGAACAACGAATATCTAAAAACGGAAATCCATTTGTAACGGCAATTCTCGAAGATTTTACCGACTCTTACTCATTAAATTTAATCGGACAGGATTATGTAAATTTTGCTAAATATTTTGTCGAAGACGTCAGCTTACTTATCAAAGCTAAAGTAATAGAACGTAAAGATGTCGAAAATACTAATTATAAGTACAATATTTCTATCCAAAAAATACATCTATTAAACGAAGTAAGAAAACTGTACAAAACATTTTACATCAACTTACCGATCGAACATCTCAACAAACAGTTTGTCGTAGAATTGGCAAATGCCGTAAGTAAAGCTTCTAAAGGAGGACAAACCGAGCTGGTAATAAGCTTTTACTCGTTAAATGGTGATAATACATACGTAAAATGGGATATGATTTCGAAAAAGTACAAAATTAATATAACAAACGAATTTTTAGATTTTTTTATAGAAAATAATATTACTTTTAAAGTATCGAAATTTTAATCATTATGTTTATGAACTTAAAACATATTATTAACCGTTCTAAGGCAATTATTTTAAAACCAGAAATTGAGTGGCAAACCATTGCCGAAGAAACAAGTAACATTAAAGATGTTTTTATCAATTTTGTGCTTCCTTATTTAATACTGGGCTTCATTAGCTCAACTATTGGATTTTTTTTAGCACGCTACTTAACACTCTCGGCTTCTGTTGCTTTCGCTCTTATATCGTTGATAGTATTCGTGGTAGTATTGTTTGTAAGTTCCATTATTATAGAAGCATTAGGAAAATCATTCAACACCGAAATTAGTCGCAACAAAGCTTTTAAACTAGTAGCATACTCTTTTACGCCTTCCTACATTATTAATATTATTGTTGGATTATTGCCAATTCTTAGTATTCTTACAATTTTAGGCTTATATAGCATCTACATTATGTGGGTTGGTTTTGGCAGCCTGCTTAATACCCCCCAAGAAAAAAGAGTTGGCTTTTTTATTATTACGCTTTTAATACTGATTAGTGAAATGGTTTTACTAAATTTTATATTAGGAGCTATTTTTGTATCTGCTTTAGGAATGGATGGATGGATGATTTTATTAGCTAAATAGATGAGTGAAATAACGGTTATAGCAAAAAACAAAAAAGCCTATTTTTTGTACGAAATTGTCGAAACCTTTGTTGCCGGTATAGTTCTTACCGGTAGCGAAATAAAATCTATTCGTGCAGGAAAAATCAATTTTGTCGATTCCTACGGAGTTGTCGAGAACGGTGAGGCATACATCAAAGGTTTACATATTGCACCCTACGAACGAGGCGGATATGCCAATCATGAACCCACACGCAACCGAAAACTATTACTCAATAAAAAAGAAATACTAAAAATTGCCAAACGCATATCAGAAAAAGGTTATACATTTATTCCATTATCTTGCTTTATCAACGAAAAAGGAATCGCAAAACTCGAAATGGCACTTGCACGTGGTAAAAAATCGTACGACAAACGAGAATCGATAAAGCAACGTGATAGCGACCGCGAAAATCAACGTAATTTGTCTAATTACTGATCGAAAAAATAATCGTTTAACTCATAAATATCCTCGATAGTAAGATTAGTCTTCATATCGAAAAATTTATCAATAGCAATGTTTATTTCTTCAATCGATATATAGCCATCGTTATTCAAATCAACCGGTTTAAACTTAGCAGGCATTTCGGCAAATGAGCGTTTAAACTTCTTAACTTTGCTTTGTTCGGGGCACAACGATGGGAAATAGTCGCACAACTGATCGGCAGGAACAGACTTAGGTGGCTCCGATTTAGCAATAAGCTCATCTTCGGTATAGGTAACTCCTCGCAGATTAACCATAGCCCCTTTTTTCGATTCGGGCTCATCGTCGCGGTAGTCGGGAATGCCATCACCATCTTTGTCGAGAGGACATCCTTTGCCATCTACTTTAACCCCTATCGGTGTACCCGGGCACTCATCCCACAAATCAATTATACCATCGCCATCTTCGTCTTCTTTGTCGAGCATGGCAAAATCGACATCATTCAAATGCTGTTCTATTTTACTCAAGCGAGGTGGGCTAAACAAATCGTACGAAATGCTAAAGTAGGTAAATAAAAAACTATCACCTTTTTTATTCCCCTTTCGATCGCCTTTACTTTTATCGCTTACATTGTCGATATTGTTGTTGAATGTAAAGTGATACGACCAGCCTATTTTAGCTTTTATCCTGTGTGAGAACCGATACTCTAAAGCAAAATCGATAGGGAAAGCAATAGCAACCTGAGGATATTTGCCCAGACCATCGAGGTCAAGTTCGCGTAAGTCGGTTTCGTAAACATAGTCGCGTTGAAGCAAAATGGTATTCAGTTCATTGCCCTGACTTTCGGGCTTATTGCGTATAGTTCCATCGCTCCAGTAGTAATAATATCTACCCTGAGCATCGTACATATCGGCTTTGGAGTTAAACTCAAACGACTCGAGCCCCAACGATAGTGTGGGCAACAAATATACGGGTTTTTTAATTAGATGACGAAAATTATATTGCAATAGAGCACTTCCTATTAGAGCTTCGGTTTGAAAATTGTAAAATTGCTGATTCGTTTGAATATTACCTGACAGTTTGCCATAAATAACATTAAATCGAATATCGAAATATTTATTCATAGTACGCGATACTGTAAACATCCATGCTCCTCGCCCGATAGTAGGATGGGCATAATAATTATCGCGAACATCGCCTAAAAACATAAAATATCCTCTTCCAACACCAATGATAGGCTTATAAACCAACTTTTCGGGCTCGGGGGTAGTATCAAGTAGAATATATTCGTATGGGCTTTTACCTTGGAACAATGCCGAATCTACTGGTTCTTCCTGAGAAAAAGCAGAGGTAATTGTAAAAAGACAAAAAAACAGCAAACCAATTGTTCGCAATGTCATGAATAACATTTTGCCACTTATACGCAAAAATAGCAATAAAGTTTTGATTATTGCACCCATTTTTGATTAGCAATCATGAGTGCTTCCTGAACAGTAATACGCACACCATTGTTATATGCCGAAACAAAAGCATCGCGAATGGGCGTAGTTTGCCATATTTCTACTCTTTTATCTCGTGCATCTTTGTAAAGTCCAAATGCTCCTACGGTGTATTTATGCCATCCTTCGTGTTGTTCCATTCTAACCGGTTCATTTATGTTAAATTGTTTAAAATAGTACTTCGGATTAACCGGCTTATGTCCAGCTGCTATTTGTACGCGGAATCGAATGCCTGTTTCGGGTTCTGGAATAATCGTTTGCTGCTGACGGGGTTGCTTTTGTTGCTCAATAACTTGTTTATTTTCTTTTTGCTGGACTGACTGCTGTTGTTTCTGCTGTTGTATAGTTGTTTGTTTTGCTGTTTGTTGTTGGTTTTGAGCAATGGCTTGTTGAGTTGTTGGCAAATGGTTGCTAGCAATAATTTGTTGTGCAGTTTGAGTTTCTTGCTTCTGTTGGTTTACCAAAGCCATGATGGGATCGTTCAGGAAGTTTCGGTTTTGTATCGACTTCATTTTGGTCGATTCGTTTTCGATATACGAAAAAGATCCATTAATGTCTATATTATCGTTCATTTGCCCGGCTAATGATGTTAGTCTGTACGATACCACAAATTGTCGTTGAGGTGGAAGTGCCATCCATAAAAATTTTACTGTATTGTCTTTATACGAAAAAATGCCTTCGTTACTTTCCACTGCTGTTGCCTGATAACCGGCTGGAATGGCTTCCTGAATTTTTGCATACTTATCGCGAGGCAGATTAGCAGTATTGACCAATAAATGTACTAGAAACTGATCGCCCTCACGAACAATTTGTCGGTAGCAAAAGATATTGCCTAAATCGAAATCGGCAGTAAAAGATGTTTCTTGCTGACTTTGAGGCTGTTGTTGTTGCTCTGTCGATGGTTGTTCGGTTATATTATTTTGTGCAACATATCCTGCCGGGCGAATAATAACCGATAACGTCGGGCTTTCTACATTTTTTCGTTCATTAGCTTCGATATAACTAAAAACACCGGTTAAAAACAATGGTCCTTCAGCAGTTGGATCTATTTTTATGCGATACGAAAAACTAATAACACAATCTTTGGGCAAACTCAACCAACCTACTATAATTTTCTGGTCTTTGAATGTAAAATCGCCGGTAGGAATACTAACTGGTTCTGCGGTATATCCCACAGGTAATAGTTGGGTATATCGGGCAAAACCTTTGATATTGGCTTTATTAATCTGCACATCGACAACAATACTCGATCCTGCATTTGCTTCTTCAGGAGCATTGAGTGTAACAAATACCGGTTCGTCAAATAACGATAAAAACAAAATACCTACTAAGTTAAATATGTATATAATATATTTAATCATGTAGCCTGATTATACTTTCTTTGTATTTCAAAAGTAAACATTATTACGATATAATATAATTTGTTTAAAAAAAATATCAACAATTGTTAATAAGTTCGATTCATAATTTATTTTCCTTTTACGTACTTAGGTTTTGAAAAGTTATAGCTTCACAAAAATTATTCTTTTATTAACAATAAAATTAATTGTTTGGTACAGCAAGGCTTTTTATAAAGATAAAAATTTCAATTTTTTCAACTCAAATTTATTTACTGGGAGCTTTCAGATAGAGCGAACCAATGGGTTTCTTAATCATGTTGCATTCGATTTTCCTAATGCAATAAATTGGATCTATGAGAATTATTTTTCAGTTTCATTCACTAATAAAAATTATGTAAGTTTGTAACTAACGAAACAA
>CALGPK010000009.1 GCA_937960415.1 uncultured Bacteroidales bacterium
GTAGTAGTAGATGTAGGCGATACGTTTTTAGGATTGCCTGTTCCCAGTCCACCACTCCACGAATATGTGCTTGCGCCGGATGCGGTGAGTGTAGATGTTTGTCCGCTGCAAATGGATGAAGGTGTTGCAGTAATACTAACAGTCGGCAATGGGTTTACCGTAATAGTGACTGATGCACATGAGGTTGTATTACAAGTTCCTTCTGCCCTAACATAATATGTTGTTGTAGAAACGGGAGACACGTTAATTGTAGAGCCTGTTCCAACAAAACTTCCTCCGCAACTTCCCGAATACCATTTCCACGAAGCACCAGAACCCAATGAACCGCCGTTAACAGTTAGAGTGGTAGAACTTCCTTCGCAAATAGTGTTAGGTGTTGCTACAATACTGCTAGGTGCTGTTGAGTATGTGTTTACATAAACGGTAGTAGTAGCTGTTCTTGTAGTGCCGCATGCATCGGTAACGGTAACAGTGTAGCTTGTGTTTGTGGCAGGATTTACACTTATAGGATTAGTTGTATGTCCAGAAGACCACGCATACGTAAATGGTGCTTGACCACCGCTTATGGTTGCATTAATATTTGCATATTGCCCCGAACATATAGTATATGAAGCCGGTAGTGAAACTGTATATGCAGCAGAATTATCAACAATATATGCGGTATGGTTAATCGTATTATATGGAGGGCATAAATTTGTAGTAATACCAAAAATAATAGATTCGGTTCCTTCTACAACACCATCTTGAATAGGCACAATGGTAAGTGTTGTAGACGACTGCCCGGCTGGTATGGTTACATAATAATTATTGGGTGGACTATAAGTTCCTGCAATATTTGGTATAGTAGTATAATCTGTGCCAAAAACAGCTGTACCACCCAGAGTAAAGTTAACATTACGATTGGTAGGTGTTGGTGAGCTAAGCTGGAAAGTAATAATACCATTACTACAACCTTCAACCATATTAGTGCCTCCACCAGCTGCTGGGTTCGAAGTAGTATAACCAATGTTATCAATAATAGGACTTGTAAAACTATTTTCTTCAAGGAAAACAGCACTATCATAGTAAGGATCGCCTGCATCGGCAATGCCAATTTTCATTCTATATGTTTTACAAGGTGTTACATAGCATCGAGCAGTAAGTACTACGGTTAATCCATCATATTCAACATTTCTTGCTCCATTTTCGTTGTTTATGAAATAAGCACTATTATAATTTAAATTAACATTATCAATAGAAACGGGGGTTGAAGTACCTGGTATAAGGGCAATATTGTAATTATTGTAATTGTACCCATCAGCTTCAAGCGAAGTAACAAAAAAGGCAAAAACATCATTATATCCAGCAGAAACAAATTCATTGTACTCATCCGATGCAAAAACATATCGAAATTCAATAACATTTGATTGTGGAACAAAATCGAATTGTAAAACAGCTTTATCGTATGTAGTAGTACCAGCAAGAGCTTGAAGTTGTGCATCGCCTCCTGTATTTGTAACAGTAGTTATATCTGCATAGTAATTAGGACCAGCTATATACGTATTTGTGTACCAATGTTTGCCTACATTGCCGGTAGATAAAACAATACCACTATTTAGACCAATTACATTGGTACCTCCACTAAAATAACCAGCATTACCTGCTTGGGTACCACCATAACTGCCAGTAAAACTAGCATTTGAATATGTTACACCTGTCCCAACCAACTTATCTACTAATTGACTTGCATTGGAGGGGTGAGACAGTTGAATGTCGTAAATCGTAAATTGTGAAAAAACGGTTAACTGAAACAATATTGCCAGAATAAACAATAATAGTCTTTTCATAAGAATTTTTTTTTCAAATTTATAAAAAATTTTTTAACTTCGTACTATTAAACGAAAAAAATGTTAAAAGGTTTCAAAATTAATTACGTATTTTTAAGAACGTTATTTTAAAAAATGATATACGTTATTTTTATAGTAATTTGCCTTTATTTGTTTGTATTTTTATTCTTATTTTTTCAATTGCTAGGGAATAAACAAAATGTAATAGATAATTCAGATAAAGAAAGTACAATTTCGGTTTTGGTACCTGTGCGAAATGAACAACATCGTATTTCTTGTTTAATGGAACAATTTAAAAAAATTAATTATTGTTGCTTTGAAGTTGTTATAGTTGACGATCATTCAGACGATTCTACCATAAAGCAACTGAGAAATATTAATTTAACCTTTGTTAGCTTCGTACAATTGCCCGATAATCTTCAGGGTAAAAAAAATGCAATTAAATATGGATTGACCTACTGTAAAGGCGACTGGGTTATTTTTACCGATGCAGATGTTGAATTTTCTTCTAATTGGATTAAAACATTGAGTTCTCATTTCATCGAAGCAGATTTTATTTTGGCACCAGTATTAATAAAAAAATCGTCCAGTAATTCGTTATTGTATTATTTCGAGACGATAGATATGCTTGCCATGCAGGCATTTACATATATTGCAACAAATGCTAAATATCCCTTTTTGGCTAGTGCAGCTAATATGGCTGTTAGAAAAGAAGTAGCAATGAAATTATACCAGCAGATGGATACCAGCATACCTTCAGGCGATGATGTTTTTTTGTTGCACGAGTATTTGAAAAAAAGTAACCGGGTTTATTACGTAATCGATAACGATGCAAAAGTATTTGTACCTCCCTCAACATCTTGGTTATCTTTTTTTAAGCAACGAATAAGATGGGTTTCCAAAGCGAAGTATTATCAAAACAAAAATGCCCTGTTTTTTTCGTGGCTTATATTCCTTGCACATATTTTATCCATCTTTGCATTCATACAAGTTTTATTTTTTAAAGGGAATTATTATCTTTTTTTATCTCTTATGATTATAAAATTTTTAATTGATATGGCATTTATGGCAAAAAGTCTTCAAATTTTCAAACAATCTCTAAAACTAATGCTGGTGTTTCCGTTGGCATGGTTTTTTTATTTTTTTTACATTAGTTTTGTTCCTATTATTTCTTTGTTTTTTAAAGTAGAATGGAAAAATCGTAGGTCAAATTGAAATGAGTCGTAAAAGTAAAACAATACGTGTAGCACAGAATGACACTGAATTTAAGGTTATAGGTGTCTTATCTCAAGCATTGCCTCACGAATTGATGTTAGCTTTGAGTGCCTTATGGCAAGTTGAATTTAAAAAATTTTCATCAGGAATTGCCGAAGGCTTTAAAGCCAAGTATGGTCAAACGCATTTGTTTTTAGTGGCAAATATTTTTTTGCCTAAAATACAAGTCGATTATTTGATAGTGATTTTTGGAAAATTCTCGTTAGAGATAAATATACTCAGTGAATTGAAAAAACAAGATGAGATACTGGGTGCCTACGAGCTATCCATCTCAAAAAAGCAAATGTCTTTTTTGTTTCATCATTTAGGTTTGTAGGTCTTTCTTAAATTTTTTTAACTCAATTTTATGGCATTAGAAAAATTTCTCATGCCATGCAATTATGAAAATTCGACTTTTTTGGTTTGCAGTTACTGCAACAGAAAAGCAATTTTTCTAAATCGGGAAATCCCATGGTTCAATTCATCTGAAAGCTTTCTAAGGATAATTTGGGTTAAAAAAATTTAGAGAATATTATTTGTATTTACTTTTTTAAAATTTTGATATCATATAAATGCTTTAGTTTTAGATAAAAATAAATACTAACTTTGCAAGCAAAAATTCAAGGTATGAGTTATTTATTTACATCTGAATCGGTATCAGAAGGTCATCCTGATAAAATAGCCGATCAAATTTCTGATGCTTTGTTAGATGCATTTTTAACTGTAGATAGTGAATCAAAAGTAGCTTGCGAAACGCTTGTTACAACAGGCTTGATTGTATTGTCTGGTGAAGTTAGAACAGAAGGTTATGTAGATGTGCAGGAAGTAGCTCGTCGTGTAGTGAACCGAATTGGCTACAATAAAGCCGAATATATGTTCGATGGTAATAGTTGCGGTGTAATTAGTTCAATACACGAACAGTCGCCCGACATTCGACAGGGAGTGGTGCGTCAAAACCCTGAGGAGCAGGGTGCTGGCGATCAGGGAATGATGTTTGGTTATGCCTGCCGCGAGATGGATAACTATATGCCCATGCCTATTGAGATTGCACATATTTTGGTTCAGGAGCTTGCTGCCATTCGACGCGAAGGGAAACAAATGACTTATTTGCGTCCCGATTCTAAATCGCAGGTTACCATTGAATATGAAGATGACGGCACACCTAAGCGTATTGATACAATAGTGGTTTCTACTCAACACGATGAGTTTATTAAACCCAGTAACCATACACCAGAAGCTATTCAAGATGCACATCGTCAAATGCACCAGATTATTTACAACGATGTGAAAAATATTTTGTTACCTCGTGTTATTCGACTTTTACCCGAACGAGTGCAGAAGCTTTTCGGAAATGATTACAAACTTTTTGTTAATCCAACAGGTGTTTTCATAATTGGTGGTCCACACGGCGATACTGGTTTGACGGGAAGAAAGATTATAGTGGATACCTATGGTGGGCGAGGAGCCCATGGTGGAGGTGCTTTTTCGGGCAAAGACCCCTCAAAAGTCGATCGTTCGGCTGCTTATGCTATGCGACATATTGCCAAGAATATGGTGGCAGCAGGTATTTGCGACGAAGTGCTTGTTCAGGTGGCTTATGCTATTGGTGTTGCTCAGCCGGTTGGTTTTTATGTTAATACCTATGGAACAGCTAAGGTGAAGGACAAGGACGGAAAAATTATGAGTGATGGCCAAATAGCTAAAGTTATACAGTCGGTTTATGACATGCGTCCTTACTACATTATTAAGAACTTAGGTCTCAAAAATCCCATTTATGAACCAACAGCCGCATACGGTCATTTTGGTCGCGACCCTTACAAAGCAGTAGTTGAAATAACAAAGCCAAACGGAAATGGTATTGATAAATCAAATTGTGGTAGCAAGGAAATTAAAGAAATTGAGTTTTTTACTTGGGAAAAACTCGATTATGTTGACAGATTTAAAAAGGCTTTTGGGTTAGCTTAAAATTGTTGATAAATTACTTTAAAACGAACCTTTATTTTTTGTACTTTTGTTTAAAGTACATTTCTCATGTTGGACGATTTTTTTTCGAGCGATATCGAAGATTTAGAAAAAAAATTTCAATTCTTTTTAAAGAGCGGAAAGCATTTTTATGCCAGCGAAGAAGATTTTATAGCATTGGTATTGTACTACTCTTTTAATAATAATCAACAGTTAATGCAAAAAGCTCTTGAACTGGGATTGAAATATTATCCTCAATCAAGTGGATTGTTATTTAAAAAAGGAGTTAGTTATTATGATAATCACCGTTATTTAGAAGCAAAAAAGTATTTTGTTCAATCGTACATTTTCGACACAGAAGATACCGATTGTTTAAGATATTTAGTATTGGTCTGTGTCAAACTGAAAAACTTTGTTGAAGCCAATAATTATTTTCAGAAATTGCTACTATTGCTCACAGAAGAGATAGATGCATGGAATATTTTTTATCATTCCGATCAAATTTTTTTAGATGTGCTTGATGAAGATGACCTTTGGTTGTTTTTTTCGGGAAACATAGAATTAAATATTGTAGAACAACAATTATTAAATTACTCAAGAGAATTATTCGAACAAGTTGATATTGACAAAAATGTAGATGATTTGTCCGATTTATGGTATCAGCGGTTAGCTATTTTTAAGGCACTATCGAAAGATTTTAAAACTGCTAAACAATATTTAAAACAATCCATCGAAAATAATCCTTATAATTCTAACTCATGGTTGTTTCTTGCTTTACTTCAGTTGAAAGAGAATGATTACAATGATGCACTGAATTCGATAGGATATGCTGTAGCTATAGACGAAGATCTGGGGGCAGAACAATTTATTTTGGCAAGAATGCTGTTTTTTTTAATGCGATACAACGAAGCCATTCCTTTATTGGAGAAACTTAAACAATCGTTTTATTACAACATCTGGGAGGTTGATTATTTGTTAGGTCGCTGTTATGCTTCTATGAATGAATATTTATTGGCTATTGAGTGTTATCAACATTGTATTAAAGTTAAACCAAATAATATTGCTCCATATCTCGAGATAGCTGGTATATACTTAGAAACCAATAAAGTTCAGAAAGCCTACGAATATCTGCAACAATGCAAACAAATTAATCCTAAAGAAGCAGAGCTTTTGTATTTATTTGCCGATTACTATTTAAGAACAGAACGGTATGCAGATGGTTTGAGGTATATTGATATGGCGCTGGAAGAATATCCGAACGATATTGATTATGTATTGTTGAAATCCGAACTCCTAATTGCAAATAATAATACCTCAGAAGGTTTAAATGTTTTAAATCATTATTTATACGAATACCAGGAGGCAGCTATTATCTACTATCGCATTGCCGGAATATATGTTGAAATGAACGAAGTAGATAATGCTTATCGGTTTTTAAAATTAGGAGTAAAAAAAGATCCGAAGTTGCTAGATGATTTTTTTCAAGAATATCCAGAAGCAAAAAAAATAAGCAAATTGGCATTATTTTTAAATGCTCGAAAAAAATAATTAGTTATGAACGTTAAGCTTCCATTTATACCCGATCGAACCCAAAAGCCAAGAAATATCGGACTGGCAATGGTAATGGATAAAGGATTAAGTACACGCGAAGCCGAAAATTTATGCGAGGTTGCTGCCGATTATATCGATTTTGTTAAGTTTGGTTTTGGGACTTCACTGGTTTCTAAAAATATAAAAGAAAAAATTAAAATATTTCGTTCGTGTGGCATAAGACCATATTTTGGTGGTACACTGTTTGAGGTTTTTCTTATTCGGAATATGTTTGACGAATATAAACGTTTTGTCGATGAGCATAATCTCGATGTGGTAGAAGTTTCCGATGGCTCTATGTTTGTCGATCATGAACAAAAATGCGAATATATCAGGCAGTTGTCGCAGTATTATACTGTTCTCTCTGAAGTAGGTTCGAAAGAGGAAAGCGTTATTATATCTCCTTCGCGTTGGATTAAAATGATGAATAGCGAATTGCAGGCAGGTGCTTTTAAGGTCATTGCCGAAGCACGCGAAAGTGGCAATGTGGGTATTTACCGTTCGAACGGGAGCGCACATGTTGTTCTAATCAATAAAATACTTAGCTCTGTGAGTGTTGACAATATCATTTGGGAAGCTCCCAATAAGTCGCAACAAGTTTGGTTTGTTAAGCTTCTTGGTTGCAATGTGAATCTTGGAAATATTGCTCCACAGGAAATTATTTCGCTCGAAACTATTCGTTTGGGTTTAAGAGGCGATACTTTTTATCAGTATTTGCCAGAAGAGCTTCAGCCCGAAGATTAAAACTGAAAGTATATAAACGGCTGAATTGCCGAGCTTTTTATTTGATAAATAATCGTCACTGCTGCTATTGTAATCGAAAATTTAACCCAAAGGGGGCTTTTAATGAACCATCCTCTGCACCATTCTTTAAAAGAGTAAGGTAGCCAGTGTATGATATATCCTGCCAACAGAATTATTATTATCATGGGGTATGATTTAACGAAATCTACTATTACATGACTTTGAAAATAAAAGAGTATATTGCTCAGCATAATACTTACTGAATCTAAGTCGGGTGCTCTAAAAAACAACCACGCAAAACAGACTACATGAAATGTAATGAAAATGCTAATCATTCTGCCAATTCTGTTTGACGATGGTATTTGTAAATGAACCGCACGGAAAAATTTGTGTGTCATGAGTGCTATACCATGAATACCGCCCCAAATCATAAATTTAAGGTTGGCGCCATGCCATAGCCCACCTAAAAGCATCGTTATCATAAGATTAAGATACTGGCGGATTTTGCCTTTGCGATTGCCACCCAGAGGAATGTACAGGTAATCTCTTAACCATGAACTTAGCGATATATGCCATCTTCGCCAAAAATCAGATATGTTAGTGGCTTTATATGGAGAGTTGAAGTTGATGGGCAAACGAAAGCCAAATAGTAGTGCTACGCCAATAGCAATATCGGTATATCCGCTAAAATCGCAATATATTTGAATTGCATAGCCGTAAATGCCGAGCAAATTTTCTACACCCGAATATGCAATTGGATTTTCGAATATGCGATCGACAAAATTGATAGATAAATAATCGCTTATGACCATTTTTTTCATTAGCCCGTTGAGTATTAAAAATAGTGCATAAGAGAATTCTTCTTTGGTTAGTTGATACTTCAAAAATAACTGGGGAACAAATTCGGCAGCTCGAACAATGGGACCAGCAACAAGTTGGGGAAAGAACGTTACATAAAATGCAAAATCTACCATGTTTTTTACCGGTCGTATTTTATTGCGATATACGTCGATAGTATAACTCATGGTTTGAAAGGTGTAGAACGAAATTCCAACCGGCAGTATAATTCGATTAACGTCGAACGATGTATCAAAAATCTGATTGGTAATGTTGGCTAGCACATTGGTAATTTGATATTCGGTTTGAAGCATTTGATTGATTAAATCTACCAAAAAATAAGTATATTTAAAGTATCCTAATACCAGTAGGTTGGTAACAATGCTGAGCGTTAGCCAGAATTTTTTTGCAGTTTTATGTTGTGCTTTGTAAATTAATTGTCCGACGGTGTAATCTACAATAGTAGAAAAAATGAGTAACGAGAAAAAATATCCGCCCGATTTGTAATAAAAAAAGAGAGAAACTATAAAAAGATAAGTATTGCGTAAGGTGTTTTTCTTATATAAAAAGCTAAATCCGATAAAAACAATGCCCAGAAAAATCCAGAAGTATAGCTGAGTAAATAACAAAGGTTCGTTTTCGTGGTAACTTAGTATATCGAGAATCCATTCTTTCATTTTTCAAGAAACCCGTTAAGATAGGTATTCATAAAAGCTTCGAAAAATAAGTCACCTACCAGTTGGTATCCGGCAGTATTAAGATGTAGTTTGTCGGTATGAGTCAAATTGTTTATATACCATTGATACATGCTGCCCTTAGCACCTGCAATTTCGTATAAATCCCAAATGGCACATTCTTCCTCTTTGGCTATTGAGTATAAAACCTCTTTTATATATGCTACATTGGTATTAACAAATTTTCGTTTGTAGTAGTGCTCCATAGGCGTAATGAGCAAAATAGGAAGTTTGGGATTTTTTTCTTTAATTTTTTGTATAAGTAACTTAAATTGCAGGAATACATCGGCACTGTCGATGTTCTTATTATAAATATCGTTGGTACCAAGCGAAATAATAAGCCAATCGTATTTCATCAATGCAATGAAATCGGCAATTAATGTGTTTCGATACGTTGATGCTTTAGCTCCGTTAATTCCGATAGTGTGGTATATAATACCAGGATCATCATTGTATGGGATTATGCCATAAAGACAAAAGGGAACAAGGGTATCTATGTGAAGGGTTAAAATAATGGAATCGACATAATTTTTTAGACTGTATGAACGAAGTATTATGCTATCGTTTAGTTTTACGATGGAAAGTTTGTTTATATTGGGATTTTTTATATGAACGGTGCTGTCGAAAGTATTAGTTATAAGAGTCAAACAGTTAAACTTTGCATTAGGATAGAGTTTTTTGTTTATCGATAACATTATTTTATGTGCACAACTATCGTTTGTATATGCTGTAATTCCGATGGGTGTTAAGTTCTTTTTCGAAAGCGAGGTGTAGGCTTTCCAGTTGCCCGTACATTCGACTCTAATGCTAACAGGCTGATTGCTTTTATAAATTCCGTATGGAAAACCAATGGCAGGGGTGCTTAATAAGTGAAAAAAGTTGCTTGCAAAATGACATCGTACCTGACTGGTAAACTTATCGGCCTGAATGTGCGAATCGCCAATGTGCAAAATTTTTATTTGTTCGTTTCCAGATATTTGTAATCGATTAAATTTTTCGAATAACGAATCGTAAAAAGCACTTCGATTCCAAAGTTTGAAATAATTACTATCGCGTTTGAGAAAAAGATATTGGGTAGTATTTTGTGAATGTATGTTTACATTAGAAATAAATAATATAATGAATGCGACGTGTTTCATAGATTGTTTAATGAAATTTTGTGGGATTGTTTTTGATAATTTACTAATTCATAATAAATAGCTTGATAAAGCATTTTAGATATAAGCTGAGCTCCAGAAGAGCTGAAATGGGTGAAATCTTTCGAAGCAAGGCCTGCTTTTACCCATGTAGCCATAGAATGTTTGCCTCCCATAGCTGCATAAGTATCCCAAAACGCACATTTGGCACGTTGCGCGGCTCTTCTTTGAGCATCTCTTATTTTCTCAATACTGGGAAGCGAAACAATACCGCTATCGGTATTAACCGACATATCAGAAATACCAACAACCAGTATGCTGGCTTCGGGGCAAGAGCGTTTGAGATATTGCAACTGGCTTACAAGCCAGTTCTCGTAAAAAGTGTAATCGTTCAGATTGTTAGGTGCTACGTTGATGCCAAATTGATAAATAATTAGCTTTACGTTTAACATTTTAAAAGCATTATAGAGTTGGCTATACGATATTTTTGTAAAGTCAGTACCTGAACTGCCACGCATGGGTATGTTGTCAAAAAAAATTCCTTTATCGTTCTCGAAGCTCAGGGCATAAATATCGGGGCTATCTTTGCCAACAAACTCTATTGTTATTTTTTCGGCTTTTTGCTCAATATCGAAACAAGCAACTTGTGTGGTTAGAGTAGGATTCAGGCTTTTCATTTCTACAAAGTCGTTGTCGATGTATAATTGTACCAAGACGGGCTTTTTTAAATTTCCATACCAAATTTTAATTTTTTCGTATTTGTCGCAACGGTTATTTGTTTTTTTTGCAACGATACTGGCTTCGTAGATAATACTGTCGTTTCCTGCAGAATCGTTGAAAATAGGAGCAAAACGAACAAACTGTAGCAGAGGTCCGTACTGATTATGTTTAATGGCTTTGTTTTGATTCCCAAAAATGGTATATCGTTTCCAGTTGCCTTCAGTAGAGATGTTAATAGATTGTGATATTTGATTTACTTTGTATGGTATAATAAGTCCTTCGCCACACGAGGGTTTTATTTGCTGAAATTGTTGGCGAAGATACGAAGTTATGCGGTCGCCTTCTATTTGACTATCGCCGTAGTGCAAAACATGTATGTATGATTCGGTCTGGAAAGATGCAAAGAATGGATATATGTTTTCTGCAAAACTAAGAGGTATTTGTACGGGCATTATGGTATCGTTCAACAAAAGTTGAGAGCTACCTTTATCTTTTTTTACGGAAACCTCTTTCGATACTTGGTTTATAATTTTTTCGGCAGCAGCACTGGTAGTTGTTATGGTAGGTTTTAAGGTTATTTGGGGAATTTTAATTAAAAAACCTGCCATACGAAATGAATCGGGGATAGGCAATAGGCTTAAAGTAAGAAAAAAAATAAAAATTATAAGCAAGTACAGCAGGGTGTGGTGTGGTTTAAACATAAGGCTAGTTGTTTGGAAGAAGTAATTTTTGCCCTACTTTTATGTGAGACGAATTGCTAATGTTGTTTAGTCTACATAGTTCTTCTATACTTACATTGTATTGTTTAGAAATGGAAAATAATGTGTCGCCTTGACGCACAATATGAGTTTTAGGTATATTATTGGCAATTGTCGCTTGTGCTATGGTGTCAGAAGAATTAAGGTTGATAGGTGTAGATACACTTATTGAATCAGTTGTAGATTTTGTTTCTTCTTTTTTTCTCAACACATAAATTACAATGGTTTTACCGGCTTTTAATGGTCTTTTTTTAGATATTTGATTCCACGAGGCTATATCGTTTGCCGAAACTCGGTATTTTTGGGCAATAGTTTGGAGCGTTTCACCATTTTTTACTTTATGATAAATGGCTACTTCTTGCATATTGCCGTAACTATTGGCAACATATTCGCTGGGTCTTATTGTTTTGAAAAAGAGCGAATCTTTGTATTTGTATATGGAATCACCGAGTGCAATGAAACTCGAAATGTATTCGATGGGTAAATATAATGGCAAAGGTTGATCGGGTAAGGCTGGTATAATGTCCTTTTTGTATTGAGGATTAAGAAGCTGAAGCAACTCAAAAGGAATGTTTAAAACTTCTGAAACTTGCCTCAGATGAAGCATTTTATTAACATAAACAGTATCGACTTTCTTGGGCATATATGTTTGTCGGGGTAAAATATTGAGCTCTTTGTAGTAATGAAAAGTATAGGCTGCTCCAATAAATGCCGGTACATACCCGCGAGTTTCGCGTGGCAAGTAGTTGTATATGCCCCAAAAAGTATTTTTTCCCGAACGTTTGATGGCTTTATTTACATTTCCGGGTCCGCAATTATATGCTGCTAAAGCAAGTTGCCAGTCTTGAAAAACGTTGAATAAATCTCGCAAATAACGAGCAGCGGCATCGGACGATTTAATGACATCCATTCGTTCGTCGATAAATGATGTTACTTTTAACCCGTAAAGCTTACCCGTGGGAAGTATAAATTGCCAAAGTCCAACAGCTTTTGCTCTGCTTACTGCACGCGGGTTTAATGCAGATTCTATAACGGGTAAATATTTAAGTTCGAGAGGCAAACCGTATCGATCCAGGGCTTCTTCGAAGTATGGGAAGTAATATTCGCTATTGCCAAGCATATACGAAACAAGTTTTCGGCGTTTTTTCGAGTAAAACTCAATGTATTGTTTGGTAATAGGGTTAAAGGTCATTTCGATGTATGAATTCATACGATTGAGTTGAGTAAGAATGACTTCGTCTGAGAAAAAAGGAGCAGCACTTGTATCCGACGAAAATAGTTCTTGTTCTAATTCTTTATTGAATGATGCATGTTGGCTAAACCATAATAGTAAAAGACTATCGCTATACGATACAAATTCTTTGAAATCTAAGTCGTACGTAGTGTCTAAGGTTTCGGTTTGTTGGCTAAATAGTAGTGAAGATAAACACAGGTTTAGAAACCATATAGTAAGTGCCTTCTTCATGAATTGCAACGAATTTGCAATAATAGTTATTTTTTGGAGTTAATGCAAATTTTAAATCCCGGAGAAATGTTGGTGTTTTTGTTAGAATAATATATGAAGGTTGGTTGTAATTTGAATGCCAAATTGTCGCTTACATCAAAGTCAAAAAGATAGGCATCTACGGTGGCATCTATAATATTAAGAAGATAAGCACCAACGGTAAAAATAGCATACATGTCGCGATATCGTCGATAATAGTTTTTACCAGCATCAAGCCCCGACAGGGTAAATGTTGTATGGTACATGTAATAAAAACCGTTAGGATTGGTTTGCGAAAGCTCTTTATACGCATTTTTAAAATGTTGATAATACTTGTTGTTGCGATACGTTAAATAAGCTAATGTTCCCATTCCGGCATAAATAACGGGTATTTTCCAGTATTTTTTGTTGTAAGCCTGTCCAAGCCCCGGCACCACTGCTGATAAAGTGGCAGCTAATTTAGGCGAATGTCTTTTTTCCAACGAATCCTGCATTTTTTGAGCAATGGCGGAATGTATTGTTAGAATAAGTATTGAAACAAGCAACGTAAGTCGCAGCATTATTATTCGGATAAAAGTTTTAGCAAGTTGTTGAACTCAACTTCGTTTTCAAAGAATAAAACAATTTTACCTGTTCCAACTTGAGTTTTTTTGATGTCAACCCTACAACTCAATTTTTTGCTTAGTTGCTCTTTGAGTGATTTAAGTTCTTTAGTTCGTTGGTAATGACGTATTGCGGCTGAGCTTTTTTTTTCGGTTTCAGTATTGAGTTCGCGTACAATATCTTCTACCTTACGTACCGAAAAATCGTATCGGATAATTTGCTGGTAAATCATACGTTGTGTATCGGTGTCTTCTATGTTGATAAGTGCACGTGCATGTCCTACACTTATTTTGTTTTGACGGAGCCCGAGCTGAATTTCGTCGGGAAGTTTTAACAAACGCAGAAAGTTGGCTATGGTAGAACGATTTTTGCCAACGCGTTCGCTAAGTTGTTCTTGGGTTAGGTTGCATTCTTCAATTAGTCGTTGATAGCTTAGGGCTATTTCAATGGGGTCGAGGTCTTTTCGATGAATGTTTTCGACCAATGCCATTTCGAGCATTTCCTGGTCGTTTGCCTGACGAATATAAGCAGGAATGGTTTCGAGATTAAGTAGAATGCTAGCGCGCAAACGACGTTCACCTGATATAAGTTGATAGCGATCTTCATCAATTTTTCGAACGGTAATGGGCTGAATAATTCCGTACTGGCGTATCGATTCGCTCAGTTCTTTTAAAGATTCTTCGTCAAATTCGGTGCGGGGTTGATAGGGGTTTACTTCAATTTGAGCAATAGGAATTTCGTTAACTAAAGCCGATTTTATGGTTTCTGCGTCGGATATAAGTGCTCCAAGCCCACGACCAAGTGCATTTTTTTTGGGATTCATGATTATTCTATAATTTTATGTTCGTTAGGTATTCGTGTCATATTATTTTTTTGCAGCACTTCGCGTGCCAAATTTAAGTAACTAATAGAACCATGACAATTAGCATCGTATAAAATAACGGGCTTACCATAGCTGGGAGCTTCGCCTAATTTAACGTTGCGGGGAATGATGGTAGTAAATACCATATTTTGAAAGTGCTTTTTTACTTCTTGCACAACCTGATTCGATAAGTTTAAACGCGAATCGTACATGGTAAGCAAAAAGCCCTCAATTAAAAGTGAGGGATTTAAACGGCTTTGAATAATTTTTATGGTATTGAGAAGTTTTCCAAGTCCTTCTAACGCAAAATATTCGCATTGTACAGGTATAATAACCGAATTGGCTGCTGTAAGGGCATTTACGGTTATCAATCCGAGGGAAGGACTGCAATCGATAAAAACTATGTCGTAGTCGTTTTTAATCTTATCGATAACGGATTTCATCATTTTTTCGCGATTGGGGTGGTTGAGCATTTCTATTTCGGCACCAACCAGATCGATGTGTGAGGGTAATAAATGTAAGCCCGGTATCTCGGTTTCTAAAATAATATTTTTAGGTTGAGCTTCTTCTATTAAACATTCATAGATACTGGTTTTAATGTTTTTCAGGTCGAATCCGAGTCCCGAAGTAGCATTTGCTTGAGGGTCGGCATCTACAACCAGTACTTTATATTCCAATATTGCTAAACTTGCGGCAAGATTGATGGCAGTTGTGGTTTTTCCTACCCCACCTTTCTGATTGGCTAACGCTATTACTTTTGACATGATCGTGTTTTTCCTTTATTAACTTTGCAAAGTTAATAGTTAAATAAGATTTTTGAACGTTTTGTAAAGTTGCGTTATTAACAATTTGCGTTTAGTTGTTAATAAAAGATGGAATATGGTTTGTTTTAGGAGTTAGTTTGTGCATAATAATGATAAAACTTTACGATGCTTTTGATACCATGGTAAAAGTTTTGGAGTGGAAAATTTTCGTTTGGGCTATGAATGGCATCGCTTTCGAGTCCAAAGCCCATAAGTACCGATTTTAATCCAAGGATTTCTTCGAATGTAGCAATGATGGGGATGCTTCCACCACTCATGGTGGGTAAAGGTTCTTTACCATAGACATCTTTGAGGGCTTTTTTAGCAGCTTCAAGGGCAGGCAGATCTAAAGGAGTAACATATGGTTGTCCACCGTGTAAAATGTCAACATTTATGCTTACCGAAGGTGGTGCAATTGAAAGAATATGTTCTTTAATGAGCTTACCTATTTTTTCGTGCTGTTGATATGGGACAATTCTCGACGATAATTTTGCATAAGCTTTTGAAGGCAAGACGGTTTTAGAACCTTCGCCCGTATAACCGCCCCAAATGCCACATAAATCCATAGTTGGACGAATACCGGTTCGTTCTATTGTAGTGTAGCCTTTTTCGCCCCACAATTCCTTTATGCCCAGTGCTTGCTTGTAATTTTCTTCATTAAATGGAATTTGATTAATTAACGAACGTTGTTCAGTAGTATATTCCAAAACATCGTCATAAAATCCGGGAATGGTTATTTTTCCGTTTTCATCTTGTAACGAAGCAATGATTTTGCATAGTACATTTAACGGATTGGCAACAGCGCCACCAAAAATACCGCTATGTAAATCGCGATTAGGACCGGTAACTTCTATTTGCAAGTACGTAAGTCCTCGTAAACCTGTTGTTATAGAAGGGGTGTTGGCATCTATCATTCCGGTATCAGATACCAGAATAACATCTGCCGAAAGCTTGTGTTTATAATCTTTGCACCATTGTATCATCGATGGTGAGCCTATCTCTTCTTCGCCTTCAATCATAAATTTGACATTGCATTTAAGTTGTTGCGTTTTTACTAGATATTCAAATGCAACGGCATGCATAAAACCTTGTCCTTTGTCGTCGTCGGCACCTCGAGCATATATTTTGCCGTCGATGATAGTTGGTTCAAATGGTGGGGTTTTCCACAATTCGAAGGGTTCGGCAGGCATTACATCGTAATGTGCATAAACCAAGACAGTTGGATAGGTTGGATTAAGTATTTTTTCGGCATATACAATAGGATTACCTTTTGTTTGGTAAATTTCAGCTTTATCGACACCTGCCATTAATAAGGTTTCTCTCCAGTATTCGGCAGCTTTTTGCATATCTTCTTTGTGTTCGGGTTTTGCGCTTACAGAAGGAATACGCAGCAAACCAAGTAATCGGTTCAAAATGTTTGTTTCTTGTTCTTTTAAGAAAATTTCAATGCTCATAGTTTATATCTTTAATTGTTTATTTAAATAATCAATAGCTTCTTCGCAGGAGGTGCAGGTGTGGAATAAGTTACGATGTTCTTCTAAAATAAATTTCTTTTGAATCGCTGTGTTAATAAAATCGATGAGAATATCGTAATAGCCATTAATATTTAGCAGAACGAGGGGTTTATGGGTATAATTTAGCTGAATGAGTGTAATAGTTTCGAAAAATTCTTCGAGTGTTCCATAGCCACCGGGTAAAACAATAAAACCGTGGCTACGTTTTCGTATTTCGTTTTTGCGGTCGGACATGTCTTTGGTGATGATTATTTCGTCGTCGGTCTCGGACGCTATGCCTTGTAAGTTGAGGCTTTCGGGCAAAATGCCGGTTACTTTGCCGCCATGTTTTTGAACCGATTGGGCTAAAATTCCCATAAGCCCAACCTTGCCACCACCGTGAATGAGGTCGTATTGATTGTTAGCGAGCAATTTGCCCAGTAAAGCAGTTTGTATTTTATAAGTCTCTTCGATGAATTCAGAAGATGAGCAAAAAACCCCAATGGTGAGTTTTGTGTTATTTACCCCGTAAAATTTAGGTATGTCAAAATCAAAAGGTTTCATTTTTTTCGTTTTTGTTTAAAAAATTGGGTTATTATTTGCGAACATTCATCGTGTAAGATCCCATGTGTGATATGTGTTTTAGGATGAAACAAATGATAGCCTTTTGAAAGGGCTCCCATTTTTATATCAGACGCTCCAAACACAACTTTATCGATTTGTGCCCAGTAAAGGGCTGTAGCACACATTGGGCAGGGCTCTATGGTAACGTATATATGGCATCCTTTTAGATATTTTCCACCAAGCGCATTGGCAGCAGCTGTTATTGCTTGCATTTCGGCATGAGCTGTAACGTCGTTGAGTGTTTCAGTTAAGTTATGTGCTCGAGCTATTATTTTTCCTTCATAAGTAATAACGGCACCTATTGGTACTTCGTCTTTTTCGAGAGCTTTGTAGGCTTCTTTCAGTGCCTCCTTCATATAATATTCGTCGGTTAGCATCAACTGTGCATTATAACATAATTAGTATCGATACAAAGTTAAGCAAAAGTATACCAATAAAAAATAATTTAGAATACATGGAGTTCTGAAACGAGACAATTAAAATAGATACCAATATACTCAGAAAAATATTAATGGTAAAAAAGATGAATTGATTGTCAAGTATTATGAACATTATCCATAAATAGATCAAGCAAAAGATAATCCAGAGGTAATATTTACGTTCTTTAATTTTTTTAAGAGAATTCCGATAGTTGATCAATCGGTAAGTACTAAAAGCAAATATAAACAAGCTGCTGAATAATGGTAATAATGGAAGGTTGAAATCTTTAAGGTCTAATGTATGAATAAATGAAGTAAATAGGCTGCTGTTTTGATGGATGTTGCTTATGTACCATGTAGCATCTGCTAAAACAATAGGGACAGCTGTACCAATTAAAGGGAGTATATATTCTTTAATATTGAACTGGCGAAAATTTAACAGCCATAAGTATAATAAAGGGGCAATTAGTATTGCATCTGAGTTAATTATTAATAAAACGCCTAAAATAAAGCCAAACAAAAAAAGTGTATTTTGTACATGTTTTTTTTCATAAGCCTCGAACAATAAATTTATAAGCACTAAAATAAATGGTAAGACAATTACATTTGTTGGATTTACAAAGTAAACCGGATAAATATGAACCAAAATGAGCCAAATTATAGAGGGTAGAAAGATACTGAAATGATTGCTGTACAACTTACTTACGTTTGAAATTTGAAATGCAACCAAAAGTGCAATGGACTGATAAATAATAAAAGACAGCCATGGTGAAATGTTTAAAAACAAACGAAGCATGGGTAAAACAAGCGATATGTTTGTGTGATAGTAATTAGCCATAAAAAGCTGATGTATGTTTCCAAACACAGCTAATAATAGTACGAAAAGAATGTTTAAGCTTTTGCTTTCGTAAATAAGTTTTGCAATCATGTTTAGAATTCAAATCCGATATCGCTCCGATAGTACATATTTTCGAATGAAATTTTTTGAATATCATCGTAAACTCGTTTTTTAGCTTCTTTGAGTGTTGATCCCAGAGCATTCACAACAAGAACACGTCCGCCATTGGTTACGATTTGATTGTCTTTTATGGAGGTGCCAGCATGAAATACTAACGATGATATATCATTTAATCCGTTTATAGTTTTTCCTTTTTCATATTCTAACGGATAACCTTTAGATGCAGCGACAACACAAATAGAATGGTCGGGTATTATATCTAATTTACATTTATGAATGTTACCATTAAACAAATTTTCGAACAATTCGAGCAAATCGGTTTTCATTCGTGGTAAGATGACTTCGGTTTCGGGATCGCCTAAGCGAACGTTATATTCAATAACGTAGGGCTCGTTATTGCTGATTAGTAGGCCTATGAAAATAAATCCTTTATAATTTATTTTTTCGTGCAACAAGCCATACACTGTTCGATGAACAATGTGGTTGTAAATTTTTTTTCGAAGTTCATTGTTAATAAAAGGTACGGGAGAGATAGCGCCCATACCGCCAGTATTTAAACCTGTATCTCCTTCGCCAATGCGTTTGTAATCTTTTGCTTCTGGTAATATCACATATTTTTCGCCATCGGTAAGGATAAAATACGAGCATTCGAGCCCTTTCAAAAATTGTTCTAAAACGACGGTTTCGCTGGCTTTACCAAATTTACCATGGAGCATATATTCCAGTTCTTTACATGCTTCGTGATAATCGTGAATAATCAGTACGCCTTTGCCAGCTGCTAATCCATCGGCTTTAAGCACATAAGGAGGTTGAAAGGTTTTCAAAAATTCTTTTCCTTCCTTGAGCGTTTCTTTAGTAACGATGTGATATTTGGCAGTAGGAATGTTGTATTTGAGCATAAATTGTTTAGCCCACGACTTGCTCCCTTCGAGTTTTGCTCCTTCAGATGTGGGAGCTATAATCAAACAATCTTTTGTTTCGGGTTGATGTGTTAAATAGTCTGTAATACCTTTAACAATTGGCTCTTCAGGACCAACAACAAGCATTTTGATTTGGTGTTGAACAATTGTATTTTTTACAGCTTCAAAATCGAGTGGATTGATACTTATATTTGTTGCTATATTGGCTGTGCCGGCATTTCCCGGAGCTACATACAAGCGATTTAGTCGATTACTTTGTAGAATTTTCCACGCAAGAGCATGTTCTCTTGCACCTGAACCAATAATAAGCACATTATATGGACATAACGGTAACGGGTTCATATACTTTAATTTATTTTGCAAAGTAAACGATAATTCCTATGATAGCAATAGTCAATAAAATTGCCAGCATAATCTTAATCCAACTGTATGGACGTTCGCCCTGAACTTTGCCGGTTTGTCCATTAACCAAGAATCGATAAACTTTTTTCTTGTAACGATAAGCGCTAATCCATATTGGTAATAATATATGTTTAAACGTAATGTTATTGTATTGTACATTCATACTGGTTATTTGTTGATGGTCGCCACCTATGTCTTGTCGTATGGCTTGTCTTATTATGTTGTTCATTTTTTCTTTGCCAATTTCAAAACCTTCTTTAACATCAATCTGATAAGTTTCGGTGCGAAAACCGCTGAGAAATTTTTCATCAAAAGGCAATAGCTCATGCAAATTCCATGGTTCGAGCTTGTTGGTATATTTCAGAGGCAGCGATTTGCTGGCAATTACAAGCACATCGTCGAAGTTAACATAAACCGTACCACTTACTGGTGTCCAGCGAGTACGAACAACCGTTCGGGTTTTTGTTACTGTTTTTCCATTTTGCACGGTAGTATAGGTTTCGGTTGTTGTATAATCGTCGCCTCGCATACCATGATATCGTGTAATGGTTTGGCTATCGTACGTCCAGTAAGGAATATACATGCCTTTAAGTTGCTTTTGTTGGGTAGCGTATTTTTTTAAGTCGTTGGGAGCAAACCAAAGTTTGCTCAACCATTTTTGAAAGTGTTCGAATGCTTTTTTGGCGTCTATTTTAAACGGAAGTATCGACCATGGCTTAATGACGTTTTGTATCTCAGTATTTTTTACAATTAATACGCTACCGCAAAATGGACATAATTCCGAAACTACATTGTTTTCGAGAGTTGTTTGAGCTCCACAGGCATTGCATCGGACGGTGGAAATTTGATGCTTGGGAAGTGTGTCGCGGTGTTTATGGATAAACTGCACATAATCCATTTCTTCGATGATGGTAGGCTCGATATGAATTTCATTTTCGGTACCGCAGTATTCGCATTTGAGTTTTGTTGTACCTGGAGCATAAACTAATTTGGCACCGCATTGTTTACATGTTACTTCGATCTGATTGGTTTTTAATAATTCCTCGTTAAAGCTTGTTTCCATGTTCTGATTTATCTTTTTTATCTTTTAAATATAATGCTATGCCTATGATAGCAGCGTGAATTGCCCAAAGAAAATAATTCTCTAAAGAAATTATAAAACCTATATAAATAATAAAGCAAAAAACTAATAGCCATAAGAAAAATACTTTAACTTTACTTATAGGTCGATTTCCAACAACCTCCCCCGTTTGTCCGTTAATTAGGATTTGATAAACACGATTTTTGTAACGATACGAAGCAATCCATACAGGCAACAATACGAGTTGATAGAAAAGTTCTTTATGTTGGTAAGAAAGTTTATTTATGTAAGCAACGTCACATCCCGATTTTTCTAATTTTTTGATAACTTTTTGTTCGAGTTCGTATCTTATTTTTTTTTCTTGTTTATTTAATGTTTGTTGAATAGTTAATGTTGGAAGTTCGCACGAGAAACCATAAGTAAAATATTCATTTAATGGTACTATATCGCTAAATATCCAGCGATTATTAAAAGGTTCAGCAATAATATCATCAAATTTGGGTAAGGTTTTGTCTTCGAAATATTCCGGTACAGATGTTGTCCCTAACAATGCAAGATTGTTGAGCGTTGTTGTTATTTTGCCTTCCTCATTGTGCCATTTTGTTTTTTTAGACATAAGTGTATTTATACCACATTGAGCTTTATAACTTATATCGGTTTTGGAATGAATTATCCAATATGGGATGTAAGTGCCTTTAAAAAAGGTTATTTGTTGTATTTGTTTTTTAAAAGAGTTTGGAGTTAAAAACAGGCTCTTTTTCCATTTTTTAATTTTATTATAAAGTTGGTTTTTGCTAATTTTAAATGGAATAATACCGTCTATAGGTTGCTCTAACTTGTTAAAATAATTTTTATCAAAGAAAGTATTTCCGCAATAAGGGCATTGACTGGCTAAAAAGATGGATGCTAAAATTTCGGCACCACACGAATCACATTTAATAATCTTGTATTGAACATTGGTAGATTGAGTGAGTTCTTGTAAAGAATGTTTGGTGGTGCTATTATTAGCTTCAAAATCAAAAAGCTCTTCGTAGGAACAATGATCACATTTTACAACAAACGAATTCGGAATATATAACATTCTGCCGCCACATTGTTTGCATTTTTCAGCCATAAATTAAGTTTACATGTTTTACAGCATTAACTTTGTGGTGGTATGGGAGGAGGTACAGCTCCAAAAAGTGGCTGAAGTTCGGCAATGTTTCCGGCTATATCCCAGTTTGCCATACCCTGACGCCAAACAAGGGTTTGTTTGGAAATTTGGTTTTGACTAATAAGCTGTTGAAGTGTGTTTAAATCATAAGGTCCGGCTTGCTGTCCATTAATTACAACATAAAACTGTGGTAGTGGTGGGATGGGAGGAGGTGTAGGCGTTAGTTGATTTTGTTGTTGTTGCTGATTCATGGCATTCATCATTTGGTTAGCCATAGCAAATCCCATGCCCATCCCCAATCCTGCACCGGCTGTTCCAGAGGGATTGTTGGCAGCAGCAGTCATCGATTCGGCAGCCTGAAATTGAGTGTATTTGCTCAAATCGCCAATGATACCCATGCTTGTGCGTTTGTCGAGTGCTTCTTCTACGTTAGGTGGTAGCGATATGTTGGCAACTAAAAATTTAGTTAACTCGATGCCATATTCATTAAATTCCGGTTTAATTTTGTTTTCTAGAAATTTCGACAGTTCATCGTAATTTGAGGCCATATCGAGCACGGGAATTTTGGCTTCGCCAATAGCATCAGTAAATCGAGTAACTACAATATTTTTTAACTGGTCTGTAATTTTATCGGTTGTGAAATTGCCATCGGTTCCTACGATTTCTTTAATAAATTTAGCAGGGTCGCTAACTTTCATAGCATAATTGCCAAATGCTCTGATGCGAATAGGGCCAAATTCAGGGTCGCGGAGCATTATCGGATTAGGAGTACCCCACTTGAGGTCGGTGAAGTTTTTTGTATTGACAAAATATACTTCGGCTTTAAATGGACTATTAAAACCATATTTCCAACCTTTTAGAGTAGCCAAAATGGGGAGGTTTTCGGTAGTGAGTGTGTACATACCGGGTTGAAAGATGTCGGCTATTTGTCCCTCGTTAATAAAAACGGCAACTTGCGATTCGCGTACGGTAAGTTTTGCACCGTTTTTTATTTCGTTCTGATAGCGTTCAAAACGATAAACCATGGTATCATTAGTGGGGTCAAGCCATTCAATGATATCAATAAATTCGCCTTTAAGTTTGTCGAAAAGTCCCATATATCGATTTTTTTAAGGTTATTCAATTCGATCTATAAATAAAATTCCATTTAGATGATCTATTTCGTGTTGAAAAATAACCGAAGTAAAATTAGATACAGTTGTTCCTTGAACTACTTCTGTTTTATGAGTACCATCAAGCAGGTCGTATTCTATTCCAATAGCGGAGTAACGTCGTGTTCTACCCGTAATGCCGGGAACGGATAAACATCCGTCGCCGTTGAATAGAACTGTGTTTTGAGAGGTCATTACGATTTTGGGGTTAAGATAAACTTCGAAAGGCTGTCCGGGTCGATCGAGGCGTTTTACCCATATCACATTTCGATTAATACCTACCTGTGGAGCGGCTATTCCCACACCGCTGGTCTGGTCGAGAGCTTTTTTCATGCGTTTGATGAGAGTTTTTAGTACTATATCGTTGCTATCTGGTCTAACATCGATGCTTTGTTTGCGAAGTATTAAAGAATCTTGATAATTGGTGGTTAGTAATATTCTCATTGCTACATCATCGGGTTTTGCCATTATAGTGTCAATTTCCAGACCGGTAAATGCTAATGGATCTTGAGTTAAAGGAAGTATTCCACCGCCAAGATGTGTAATTGCATGTTGAACAAAAGCTGCTGTTTCTGTTTCAATCATCTCAACCTGTTTTTTCCCATCTAATGTATAATATTCAACAAAAATTAAATTGTAACGGTCTATTGAAGCAGGATATTGGTTAGGAAGGGTTGCACAGGTTTCCTGGTATGTTGTAGTAGCGTTGGAATGTTGTGTTATCTTTGGATTTACGAATACTTCGTATGGTTCACCTTGCTTATCTTTTCTTTTGATGATAATCAAGTTTCGATTAATGCCAATTTCGGGGGCGGCTATGCTGGTTAAACTATGTGTTTTGATAGTTTTTAGCATGCGAAGATATAAATAAGTGGTAGTATCATTAGGCACTTTTACGTTTCTCGATTGTTTTTGAAGTATAGCCAAATCAGCAGGGTTTGTTGCATTAAGGAATACAAATGGTTGAGTGGTGTCGGAAGCATAGATAATACTTTTTTCTGCTACTGTGTAAAAAAGAGTGTCTTTAACGATAGGGAGTTCGTTTTCTTTTTTACAATGATAAAATGTAAATGCAAAGAATAATAATAAAAACAAAATACTTCCGTATTTCATAATCAAAATGATTTAGGGTTTATAATGTTCAAATATAAAGCTTTTTTTTAAGACAAAGAAATCAAATAGTTAGAATTTCTTTCTCCTTATTATTTAAGATTTCGTCAATTTTAGCAATGTACTGATCGGTTATTTTTTGTATTTTTTCTTCACCTTCTTTTATTTCGTCTTCTGAAATGCCTTCTTTTTTTAATTTTTTTAGTTCTTCGTTGGCATCTCTACGAACATTTCTTATTCCTATTTTAGCAGTTTCACCTTCGTTTTTAACCTGTTTAACTAGTTGTTTTCTGCGTTCTTCGCTCAATGGAGGTACTATTATTCTTAAAATTTCGCCATTATTCTGAGGATTAAAACCAAGGTTGCTAGCCTGTATTGCTTTTTCTATGGTTTCGAGCATGCTTTTATCCCAGGGTTGAACGATAATGGTACGAGGATCGGGAGCAGCAATATTGGCAACCTGATTCAATGGACTTTTAGTACCATAATAATCGACCAAAATACCATCGAGCATCATGGGCGATGCTTTGCCAGCTCTGATCTTCAATAATTCAGATTCTAAATGTTTAATAACTTTATCCATTTGTTCTTTAGCCGAATCTATGCAAAATAAAACTTCTTCGCTCATATTTTTTTTTTGCAAATGTAATGGTTTTTGAGAAATTTCTTTTTAAAAAAAAATTAAAAAGAATAGCCAATTGAGAAACCAAGCTTAACTTTGGTACCAGTGTTTTTAGGTCCGGTAAAACTAACTAAAAAACCACCTTTAGCTACATTATTGTCATAGTTGTTGTTTTTAATGTATTCTGTATAACCGGGACCAACATAAAAGTCAAATACAAAATTGTTTTTTAAAAACCATTGAGTACCGAACATAAAACCATAGCCTTGTCCAATGACTTGACCGATAATTTTATTACTATAGCGGTCTAATGTTGTATTGTAAAATTCTTCATAAGTGTAATAACTACCAAAAAATAAGGTAACTCGGGTAGCAGTGTCTTTATAAAAATAATGTCTAATTTGTGGCATAATTACAAAACCATTGGTGTTGTATGTTGATTGACCCGTACCTGTTTCGTTATACAAGTATGTATAATTTCCACCTATTGAGAAGTTGTTTTTGTAAAAAAAACGTTCTAAAGACATGGGTATAGCAGATGCTATTCCTCCTAAAGGATTTATTTTTATGACATTTTTTTTATGGCATAATATGTTTTTTTGACTAAATACATTAAAAAAGAGGATCAAAAAAAATAAAAGTAAATAAGATTTCATATTTAAAATGCGTTAATTTTTTTAGTTATTAAAAATGAATTACTTTTTAGACGTACGATGTAAATATTTTTGGATTTTAATACAATAGATATATCGGAAGTAATTTGTTGTTTTACAATATTTTTTCCGGTAATATCTAGTATTTCAATTTCAGTGGGAGTTTTAATGTTAGATATATTTAGTGCCTGATTATGCCATATCAAAATAGGTTCTTTTTCAAATGAAGATGTTGTCAAACTATTGTTGTATTCAAAGGTTAAATTATCAATATAAAGAATACTATTGGGTTGGGGATAGTCTTTATCCGACGATAATATGATAATGTTAAGGTGAGTAGGAGTTGTTTGATTATCAATATATTGAATAGGAATACTAAATGGTGTCCATGATAATACAGTACCTGTTGGTTTAAAATTCCCTGTGGCAATGGTATCCCAATTACTACCGTTTTGTCTAAGTAGTACTATTCCAATAAATGCTTGATCGTAGTTTACAGGTTCGTACTGAAAGAAGCCTTTTAACATACTGGGTTTGTAAGTAAAAGGATATCCTCCTGTTATGTTGCTCTGCAATGTTGCAGGGTTGACATTAAAATCGCCAAGTGTAATCAACCCGGGTATTGGTGTCCCAAAAAGTGACTTTGATTGAATTTTAACGCTCGAATTTCCATTCTGTACAATACCGGTTTCACGTACAACCGTAAAAATATTTAACGAAGCTGTGGTTGAATTTGGAGTATCCCAATATTCAGGGTTCTGATAATTGCTTTCGTTGTACCAGATTTCAAAATTGCCATTTGGAACCTGTTGTCCATTAGCCATTATGTAAATTACTAATAATAAAATGATTGATAGGTAAAATGTTTTCATAATTTTTTTTTTCAAAGGTACTGTTTTTACAGGTTATTAGCAACAATTTTTTATAATTTAAGTACTAAAAGTTCTTAAATACGAAAATTTAGAAAAAAAAATGAGGGTAAATCCCTCATTTTTTTTATGATTATACAGTTACAGTCTTTTTACTATTTTTTTTCTTATCTTTTTTCGTTTCAGGGAACCTGACAGCAGCTTGTGCAGCGGCTAAACGAGCAATAGGTACTCGGAATGGTGAACAGCTTACATAGTTAAGACCAAGTATGTGACAGAATTCAATAGAGTTGGGTTCGCCACCATGTTCGCCACAAATGCCAAGTTTAATGTTTTTGCGAGTTTTTCTGCCTTTTTCGCATGCTATTTTCATTAATTCTCCTACGCTGTCTCGGTCAATTTGCTGGAATGGATCGACGGGCAGTAGTTTTTTGTCGAGATATTCGGGTAAGAAGCTTCCAATGTCATCACGCGAAAACCCAAAGGTCATTTGAGTAAGGTCGTTTGTACCAAACGAGAAAAATTCGGCATATTCGGCAATTTTGTCGGCAGTTAAAGCAGCACGTGGTATTTCAATCATTGTACCAGTAAGGTGAGGTATTTCTTTTAGGTTGAATTTATTGCAAACTTCTTGATAAACTTTTTGGATGAGTTCGTATTGATGTTTCAATTCGGTTTGAATGCATGTTACGGGTATCATTATTTCGGGGAAGGGCTTTTTATTTTCTTTAATAAGTTCGGCAGCAGCTTCAAATATGGCTCTTACTTGCATTTCGGTAATTTCGGGGTATGAGATGCCCAAACGCACGCCTCTATGTCCCATCATGGGGTTATTCTCGTGAAGAGCATCGGCACGTTTGTTAAATTCTTCGAGGTCAATGTTAAGACTTTTGGCAAGTTTTTCTCTTTCTTCGGGATTGTTAGGCACGAATTCGTGTAGTGGTGGGTCGAGTGTGCGGAATGTTACAGGCAAGCCATCCATTGCTTTGAGTGTTCCTTTAACATCTTCTTTAACAAAGGGGAACAATTCGTCTAAAGCCGCACGACGTTCTTTTTCTGTCTTAGAAACAATCATTTTGCGGAGCAAGAAGAGTGGTTTTTCGCTACCTTCTCCATAAAACATGTGTTCGGTACGGAATAGTCCAATGCCCTCAGCTCCAAAAGAGCGTGCGCGTTCGGCATCTTCGGGTGTGTCGGCATTGGTTCTAACTTTCAGTTTTCGAATAGAGTCGCATAACTTCATGAATTTAACAAAATCAGGGTTTTCGTCTGCAGCTTTTATCATGGGCAATTCGCTGAGGTAAACTATCCCTTTGGAACCGTTAAGTGTAATCCATTCACCTTCTTTGTAAATATTACCGTTGGCATCTTTCATTTGTTTGTTGTTTACATCTATCTGGAGGTTGCTTGCACCTACGATGCAGCATTTGCCCCAGCCTCTGGCTACAAGAGCTGCGTGGCTTGTCATTCCGCCTCTACCGGTAAGGATAGCTTGTGCAGCACGCATTCCATCGATATCTTCGGGATTGGTTTCTTCACGAACGAGGATTACTTTTTTGCCTTGTTTAGTCCATTCAACTGCATCTTTTGAAGAAAAAACGATTTGGCCTGAAGCGCCACCAGGTCCGGCTGGCAAACCTGTTCCTATTTTTTTAGCATTTTTTTCGGCTTTCGGGTCTATAATGGGATGAAGCAACTCATCTAATTGGTTGGGTGAAACTCTCAAAACGGCTTCTTCTTTTGTGATAAGCTTTTCTTTGAGCATATCGAGGGCAATTTTTACGGCGGCAGGACCGTTGCGTTTCCCAACACGGCATTGTAGCATATAAAGCTTACCTTCTTGGATGGTAAACTCTATATCGAGCATGTCTTTGTAATGTTTTTCAAGTTTTTTCTGTATCTTGTGTAGTTCTTTGTAAACCTCAGGCATAGCTTTTTCGAGTGATGGCAGGTGTTTATTTTGCTCGTTTTTGCCAGCTTCGTTAATTGGATTGGGTGTTCGGATACCTGCTACGACGTCTTCGCCCTGAGCATTAGGTAGCCATTCTCCGTAAAATAAGTTTTCGCCTGTTGCTGGATTTCTGGTAAATGCAACACCAGTGGCCGATGTTTCGCCCATGTTTCCGAATACCATAGACTGTACATTAACGGCAGTGCCCCACCAATCGGGAATCCCTTCTATTCTCCGATACGATATAGCTCGTTTACCGTTCCAGCTTTGGAATACAGCAGCAATAGCGCCCCACAGCTGATCTTTTGCATCTTCGGGAAAAGGTTTACCGAGTACTTCTTTAACTTTGTTTTTGTATATTACGATTAATTCTTTTAGGTCTTCGGCCGAAAGTTCGGTTTCGTGTTTTAGACCTTTAGCGTGCATCATTTTTTCCATTTCTTTTTCGAGCTGCTGGCGGATACCTTTACCTTCTTCAGGTTCAATGCCAGCTGCTTTTTCCATAACTACGTCGGCGTACATTTGAATCAGACGACGTTGCGAGTCGTATACAAAACGTGGATTTTTTGTTTTAGCGATGAGTCCTTCACGTGTTTCGTCATTTAAACCTACGTTTAGTACGGTTTCCATCATGCCGGGCATCGATGCTCTTGCTCCCGAGCGTACTGATACCAGCAACGGATTTTTCTTGTCGCCAAATTTCATGCCCATTACTTTCTCCACGCGAGCAAGGGCTTCTTCAACTTGTTGTTTTAGTTCTTTGGGGTATGTTTTGTTGTTTTCATAGTAGTAGGTACAAACTTCGGTTGTAATAGTAAAACCAGCCGGTACAGGCAAGCCGATTAAATCCATTTCGGCAAGGTTAGCACCTTTGCCACCTAAGAGTTCTTTCATATTGGCTTTACCTTCGGCTTTGCCATTGCCAAAGAAATATACATATTTCTTTGATTTTGAATTAGTTTTTGTTCCCATGCGAATAATATTTAGTTTAGATTAACATTTTTTATGCGAATATAATCACAAAAATACAATTTTGAATACATGATTATTAAAATTAGTTTTAAATTTTTTTAATCGTGTATTATCAGGTATATTTGTGCAAAATTGCGTTGTTATTTATATGATAGCTCCATCTATTTTATCTGCAAATTTTCTCACTTTGGGAAATGAGATAGAAATGCTTAATAACAGCAGTGCCGATTATATTCATCTCGATGTTATGGACGGAGTTTTTGTTCCTAATATTACGTTCGGACAGCCCATTATTAAGCAAATTAGTTCTATTGCCAAAAAACCACTCGATACGCATTTGATGATAGTTCAACCGGAACGGTATATTGATGAATTTGCTGATGCAGGTTCTAAAATCATAACTGTACATTACGAGGCATGTACACATTTGCATCGTATTATTCAGCAAATCAAAAAGAATAATATATTAGCTGGTGTGTCTGTCAATCCACATACGCCGGTTTATCTGTTAGAAAGTATTATTTACGAAGTTGATTTAGTTTTGATAATGTCGGTAAATCCGGGTTTTGGAGGACAATCGTTTATTTCTTTTTCGTATGAAAAAATAAAACAACTTGCTGATTTAAGACATAAAAAATCTTTGCAATTTTTAATAGAATTAGATGGAGGCGTAACTATAGAAAATGCGCAGTTACTTTACGATGCAGGGGTTGATATTTTGGTAGCTGGAAATGCAGTTTTTGGGGCTAAAGATCCTACTGCTGCTATTACGTTGATTAGAAATAGTAAAAACAATCGGTAAATTATTCTTTTCCTTCTAAATAATCATTAAGATATTCGAAGGTGTCTGTTAATTTTCCGTTTTGCAAAATAGTAGCTCGTTTAATTATATTGCTTTCTGATTTAAGCAATTCGGGTAATATTTTATTAGCAAATGTGTTGGCAAAATCTTCCGACGAGCTTCGAGGTAATTCGGCTGGTAAATTGTCGATGGCCATTACAGCTACATTGCCCGGTTTAAACGGATCGTCTTCTTGTTGAGTTATAGGATTATAACCATATATGGGATTAGCAATCGTTGATGCTCTTATAGTTGAGGCTATGGGTTTGCCAATATCGCAACTTATATCGCCTATAACTTGAATGTGAAAACCGGGTGTTAGATAATCTTCTGCTTTAAGGAATTTTGGAGAACGAGGATCCCAGTAATGACAGGGCATGTAAATATCGCTTTGTAATGCATAAGGTATGAATGTAGAAACATATTCTTCGGGATGTTTTGTGAAATGGTCAAAATCAAATGGTTGATTGTCTTTATGCTTTACGTAATGCCACGGATCTAAACGTGTATAAACAGGTACGTCGAATTTCTTATTTAAGTAGTCGTCGGGGCTTACTTCTTTTATATTTGTGTGCGAAAGTGTTTCTAATGCTCCATGAGCAACTCTTCCTCCTCCAGTAATAAGTATTTTAATAGGAGGTAACAGAATATTTTCAATTTGCTTGAAAAGTTCAATATGGTCGAAACATTCGTGAGCCCTTTTTAATTGATATAAACCAGATTTTAAACCAAATGTGTACAATGTATTGTACGCTCCAACAATACCTGCCCAACGTCCAAATGCAATGAGACGAACATGCCTGTCGTCGGTTAAATATTCATAATCTATTAATGTGATACCTAACTCGGCACATTTCTGAAGCATTGTACGATTGTAGGGTTGTTTTTTTCCTGTATGTGAGAAAAACATGTAAGTTTTTTGTGGTAAGAATGTTTCTTTAGCAACTTCTTTAATACCAATTAATAAGTCGCACGACGACAGGTCATTGGTTACTTCTATTCCGGCATTTAGATATTCTTCGTCTTTAAACGCTCTGATTTCGCTGTGTTGAACAAAAATTTGTACATGAGGATATTCCGATATTATTTTCTTTGCAACAGATGGAGTGATTGGAACACGTTTGTCGGGAGGTGTTTTAGTTTCTTTCAGGACTCCTATTTTCATAGTGCTAATTTTTTTTCGCAAAGATAATGAAGTTTGAACAATTAAAACTGTTTTCAAGAAGTCTTAATTTTATGTTAAGAGTGTTTTGTCGTTTTTGAACAATAGTTTTGTAACTTTGCATATAATTGTGAAAAAACAGGTTTTAATGAAAGAACAAATAGAAAAATTATGGGATAACACTACATTATTGAATAAGGCAGAAAATCGTAAACTAATAGAGGAAGTGATTGAATTATTAGATGTGGGGGAAATTCGTGTAGCTGAAAGGCAAAATAATACATGGGTTGTAAATGAATGGGTTAAGAAAGCCGTTGTGTTGTACTTTAAAATAATGCCCATGCAGAAATATGAGTTAAATCCGTTCGAATTTTATGATAAAATTCCTTTAAAAAATCAGTTCGATAAAAAAGGTGTTCGGGTTGTACCGCATGCAGTGGTCAGAAAGGGTGCTTTTGTAGCACCGGGCGTGGTGCTTATGCCGTCGTATGTGAATATTGGTGCTTATGTTGACGAGGGGACTATGGTAGATACATGGGCTACGGTGGGTTCGTGTGCACAAATAGGTAAGTATGTGCATTTGAGCGGTGGGGTGGGTATTGGTGGTGTGCTCGAACCTGTGCAAGCTTCGCCGGTTATTATAGAAGATGGCTGTTTTATAGGTTCGCGTTGTATTGTTGTAGAAGGAGTTAGAGTTGGTAAGGAAGCTGTTCTTGGTGCAAACGTAGTGCTCACTCAATCAACAAAAATAATTGATGTATTGAGCAATGAGCCCAAAGAATACAAAGGATATGTTCCCGAACGTTCGGTAGTTATTCCCGGTTCGTACAAAAAAAAATTCCCAGCTGGCGAGTATTATGTACCTTGTGCTTTGATTATAGGAAAAAGAAAAGAAAGCACCGATTTAAAAACTTCCCTTAACGAAACATTGCGTGAATTTAATATTTCAGTGTAGATTATGAGAATAGGCTTCGATGCTAAACGTGCTTTCTTTAATAATACAGGGCTTGGAAATTACAGCCGTAATACGTTGCAACAACTATTTATACACTATCCCGAACATGAATATTATCTTTACGTTCCATCGAGGCATACGAAAATAAAGTTCAAGTATCATGAAAATGCAAAGCTAATTACACCTACAACCATTGCTGGAAAAATTTTTAAGTCGTATTGGCGATCATTTCTTATTTGTCAACAAATTTATCAGAATAAACTCGATATTTATCATGGTTTGAGCAACGAACTGCCATTTGGCATTACAGAAACAAAAGTAAAAACTGTTGTAACCATACACGATTTAATTTTCAAACGCTTTCCACAGTGGTATAAGCCAATCGATGTAAAAATTTATGATAGAAAATTTAAATATGCGGCTCATCATGCCGATACAATTATTGCTGTTAGCCAGCAAACCGCTAACGATTTAGTAGAATTTTATGGTGTGTCCGAAGAAAAAATTACCGTAATTTATCAAAATTGTAATCCGCTTTTTTATCAATTATTGCCACATGAGCATATTCAGAAAGTTAAAGAAAAATTTTTATTGCCAGATGATTATATTTTATATGTAGGTACTATTGAGGAGCGAAAAAATTTGCACCGCCTAATTGAAGCCATCAACATTGCAAATATCGATATTCCATTAGTTGCCATAGGACGAAAAACTAAATATTTCTACAAGCAAGTATTGCCTCGAGTTAATTGGTCAAAAAAAGGACAATTCATTTTTATTGAGAATATCGACAACAAAGAATTGCCAGCAATTTATCAGGGAGCAAAATTGTTTGTTTATCCATCGCTGTACGAGGGTTTTGGAATTCCTATTCTAGAAGCTCAGGCTTCAGGGATTCCTGTTATTACCTCAAAAGGTGGATGTTTTAAAGAAACTGGTGGTGAACATTCGCTATATGCCAATCCGCTCGATATTGAAGAAATGGCACATATAATCGTTAAAGCACTTAACGACAAGGAATTAAGAATAAATATGATAGAACGAGGACGAGAATATTCAAAAAAATTTCTTAAGGCTGATACGATTCAAAATTTAATGACAGTTTACAAAAAAATACTAGACAAAAATTAAAATTTTTTTAAACTTGAATAATTGTTTCAAAATTATTCTTACCTTTGCAGTTCAATTTAAAAATCATTAATTATGTATTTAACTGCAGAAAAGAAAAAAGAATTATTTGAGAAGTACGGCAAGAGTAACGTAGATACTGGATCTGCAGAAAGCCAGATCGCATTGTTCTCGTACCGTATTGCTCACCTAACAGAGCATTTGAAAAAAAATCGCAAAGATTTTTCAACTCAGCAAGCTTTAGTTAAATTGGTAGGAAAGCGCCGCAAGTTGCTCAACTACCTTAAAGAAAAAGACATTGAGCGCTATCGTGCAATTGTCAACAAATTGAACCTGAGAAAATAAAAGGCAATGTTAAATTGCCTTTTTTTGTATTATTTAAAAACAACTTATTATGTACAATGCAATTAAAAAAGAAGTTAGATTATCTGATGGTAGAGTAATCAGTATAGAAACTGGAAAACTTGCTAAACAAGCTCATGGCTCAGTTGTTTTACGCATGAACAATACTATGCTGCTAGCCACTGTTACGTCTGCAAAAGATGCTAAAGAGGATGTTGATTTTATGCCTCTTTCGGTAGAATATCGCGAAAAATATGCAGCCTCAGGACGTTTTCCGGGTGGTTTTATCAAAAGGGAAGCCAAGCCATCGGATTATGAAATATTAGTGTCGAGATTAGTCGATAGGGCTTTAAGACCTCTGTTTCCCGATGATTATCATGCCGAGACCTTTGTAAATATTGACCTTATATCGTCCGACGGCGAAGTGATGCCCGATGCATTAGCCGGATTTGCTGCATCTGCAGCATTGTCTGTTAGCGATGTCCCTTTTAATGGACCTATTTCGGAAGTTCGCGTAGCACGAATCGATGGCAAATTTGTAATTAATCCAAACCGCTCAGAACTTGCTAATGCCGACATAGATATGATTGTAGGAGCTTCGTACGACAATATTTTAATGGTTGAGGGTGAATTAGATGAAGCAAGCGAGGAGGACATGATTGAAGCCATTCGTTTAGCTCATGACGAAATAAAAAAGCATTGCTTATTACAGATAGAATTAGCAAAAGAATTACAGGTAAAAAAACGCGAATACTGTCACGAAACAAACAACAACGAAATAAAACAGGCATTGCACGATTTTGCATATTCGAAAATTTGGAATGTTATCGAACAGGGGATAACTAACAAGCATGAACGCAATCAGCAACTTGACGCTATTAAAGAAGAGTTTCTGAGTACTTTCCCCGAAGAACAACATGATGTATTAAAGCCCATGATTAATCGCTATTATAAGAATCTCGAAAAGGATGTGATACGCGAATACTATTTAACCAAACATATCCGTTTGGATGGCCGAAAAATGGATGAGATACGCCCTATTTGGTGCGAAGTGGATTATTTACCTATGGCTCATGGCTCGGCAATCTTTACTCGTGGCGAAACGCAGTCTCTTACTACTGTTACACTGGGTACAAAGCTCGATGAACAACAAATCGATGGTGTTGTTTTTCAGGGTTACGAACGTTTTATTTTACACTATAATTTTCCACCTTTTTCAACGGGTGATGCTCGTCCATATCGTGGTGTAGGGCGTCGCGAAATTGGACATGGCAATCTGGCTCATAGAGCTTTAAAGCGTATGATACCTTCCGACCCGGATATCAATCCTTACACCATTCGTGTAGTATCGGACATTTTAGAATCTAATGGTTCTTCGTCTATGGCTACCGTTTGTGCAGGCACGCTTGCCCTTATGGATGCAGGTATTAAAATAAAAAAACCTGTGTCGGGTATTGCTATGGGAATGATTTCAGACGAAAAAACAGGCCGTTATGTTATTCTTTCCGATATCCTTGGCGACGAAGATCATCTGGGAGATATGGATTTTAAGGTCTGTGGAACAGTCGATGGTATTACAGCAACACAAATGGATATTAAAGTGAACGGCCTTTCTTATGAAGTGCTGGCTAAAGCACTTGCTCAAGCTAAAGAAGGACGCTTATTTATTTTAAGTAAGATGTTAGAAACAATTTCTCAACCCAGAGCCGACTTTAAACCACATGCACCAAGAATTGTACGAATGTTGATACCTAAAGACCAAATAGGAGCAGTTATAGGACCTGGTGGCAAAATAATTCAGGAAATACAATCGGCAACCAATACAACCATTGTTATTGAAGAGGTTGATAATCAAGGTGTTGTAGAAATAAGCGGAATCGGTGCTGAATCCATTCAATCGGCTATCAAGAAAATAAAAGGAGTTGTAGGACTTATTGAGGTAGGTGAGGTTTACGACGCGATTGTAAAAAGCATTCAGGATTACGGCGCATTTGTAGAAATATTCCCTGGAAAAGAGGGACTTTTACATATTTCGGAAATTGAATGGAACAGAATTCGTAAGGTTGACGAAGTGTTGCAGATAGGACAAAAAATACAAGTAAAACTACTTGGTTTTGACAACAAAGGTAAAATGAAACTTAGCCGAAAAGTTTTATTGCCTAAACCATAAATACTGGAGGCAACTTTACGGAAAAAATTACGTCTTGTATTAGGAATTTTATAACTAAATTTTTAAATTTACGCAACTAAATTCATACATAATTATGAGAAAGTTTTTATTATTCTTAATCGTGATGTTTTCGTTGAATCTTTTAGCTCAACAACCAATGAAGCGAAAATGTGCAACAGACGAAATTCATCGACAATTAATACAAGAAGATCCTACGTATTTAGAGCGATATAATCAATTGCAAGAATTTGTTCAAAAATTTGTCGAACAACATCCAAATGGATATTCACCAAAGACCGTAATTACGGTACCTATTGTTGTTCATATTGTATTATCGCCTTCGCAGCATCAGCAGTTTCCCGATCAGCGTGTTTATGAGCAAATAGACGTTTTAAATAGAGATTTTGCCGGGCAAAATCCACATTCGATGGGACCCTTTTCATCTAATTTAAAAGCAAATACCGAATTGCAGTTTTGTCTTGCAACTATCGATCCCAATGGCAATCCTACAACAGGTATTGAGCGTAGAGATTATTTTGGAGGACCATGGGGTACAAACCAAGGAGTAAAAAGTTATGCTCAAGGTGGTTTGGATGCATGGGATCCTAATAAATACCTTAATTTTTGGGTATGCGATTTGGGAAATGGATTGTGTGGATACGCTTTATATCCGGTAGCCCCTTTAAGCAATCTATTTGGTTTAGTAAATCACTGGGAATATACAGGTTTAACTGGTGCAGTTCCTCCTTATCATTTAGGTGGTACTGCTACTCACGAAATTGGGCATTGTTTTAATTTAAAGCATATTTGGGGCGACCAATCGGGCTGTTCCCCTGACGATGATTGTAATGATACACCCTTACAGGATGTTGAAACATACGGAAGTCCAACAGGTGTAGTTACAGATCAATGCTCACCTTCAGCTCCTGGTATTATGTATATGAATTTTATGGATTATGTTAATGATGATACCTATTCTAATTTTACTCCTGATCAAAAAACACGAATACAGGCATGTTTTGCACCGGGTGGACCGTTGTACCAGTTAGGTCAATCAACGGCATGTGGTAGTACTGTTATGGATCCGGTACATGCAAATTTTATAGGTAGCCCATTATCGATACCGGTAGGTGGTACGGTTAACTTTACCGATCAATCTACTGGAAATCCAACTTCGTGGCAGTGGACATTTACTGGAGGTACGCCTTCAACTTCAACGCAACAAAATCCGTCGGGAATACAATATAATGCTGTTGGGCTTTATTCAGTAAAATTGAAAGTTTCGAATGCTATCTCGTCCGACAGTATAACCAAAGTAAATTACATCGAGGTTTACGACCCCAATGCAGTTCATGCTGATTTTGTTGGTACTCCAACTACTATTTTAGCCGGTGGAACAGTTCAGTTTACCGATCTGAGTACCAATAGTCCAACTTCGTGGTCGTGGCAATTTCCCGGTGGAACTCCTACCAGTTCTACGCAACAAAACCCAACGGTAACATATAGTACGCCCGGAACATACAACGTATCGCTAACCGCCTCAAATGGAACAAGTACCGATACAGAAACCAAGGTTAATTATATCACCGTATTAGATGCTACACAAGCACCTAATGCAAACTTTATAGCTGATTTTACACTTGTTCAAGCAGGGCAGTCGGTGAATTTTACAAACCTATCAACAGGATATTATGACTCATTGCTTTGGATTTTTGAGGGTGCAACTCCCTCAACTTCAAACCAAACAAACCCATCGGGAATTCTCTACGATAGTATTTCTTGTTTTAATGTTACGCTTATCTTATATAGTATCTTAGGAAATGATACTTTAACAAAAACCGATTATATATGTGTGTTAAATCCTAATTATACAGATACTGTTAAAGCTAATTTCCATGCAATTACTTCCAGACTCATTGTACAAGGTGGAAGCGTAAGTTTTGAAGACTTGTCTTATGGACCTATTACCAGTTGGAATTGGTATTTTGAAGGAGGAACACCTTCCACTTCTACCTTACAAAATCCTATGAATATTGTATATTCAACCCCAGGAATCTACGATGTTCGATTGGTTGTTCGAAGTGGTTCATTTTCTGATACACTTGTAAAAACTGATTACATAGTAGTTACAACAGAACCATGGCCAGATCCTAATGGTTTTTGCGACACAACAGGCAATATTATGAATGGAGAATTTCCTTTGGTATTCATTCATTTGCGCCCTAATAAATGGGGCTACATTCCGGGACATAATCAAAGTTTAATTAAATATTACGCCGATTTGCATGTTAACTATACGGCAAGCAATGTTAGAGGTATATTAGTGCCGGTGGTAAAAGCTTACGGAGCAAATGCAACAAACAAGGTAAGATTTACCATTTGGGATTATGATACATTGACAGGAAAACCCGGTGCTGTTTTAGGTTATAAAGATGAGATTATTAATAACTTTACGCCATTGCTCTACAAATCGGTATTGTTTAATAATCCAATTCCAGTTAATGGAAAATTCTTTGTAGGATATCAGTTATATTACAACAATCCTGTAGATACATTTGTTGTTTACATGGCTCCTAATAGAGGTCAAAATGGTAAGAATACATTGTTTTTGTCGAAAACTCCAACAGGTTGGATGACCCTTACACAGTTCTTTAGCGATACATTGGTGTATAATACATCGTTGGCAATTAAGGTTGTAGGTTGTTTGGTAGGAATAGAGCAAAATGATATATCACAATGGATAGTAATGTATCCGAATCCTGCTAACAACAAAATAACATTAGAAATAGTAGAAATACCTGTAAGCAATGTTTCGCTTGATGTGTACGATTTGATGGGTAGAAAAATGAATGTTCGAATAAGCAATACTTACATGAATCGTCAGTTTGATATAGATATTACAAATTTAAAACAGGGAGTTTATGTACTGCGACTAGCCATAAATGACCAGGTTGTAGTTCATCGATTCACTAAATTATAATGCTTTCGATAAACCGAAATCATTTATTAGGAGCCTTCAGATAGCGCAAATTAATGAATTTCTTAATTGCATTTACATTAGCAATTTTTCTAATGCAATGTTGGGACTAAAAGAAGTCAAACAAAAAAACCGCCTTTAGGCGGTTTTTTTGTTTTGATTGTCTTCCAAATAATTAACTGTTTTACTGTTGCATAGTTGTATCCATGGTAGCATTTAACGAATCTACTTGTTGGTTCAATTCTTGTACTGCTTGGTCTAATGCTTTGTTCAAAGAATCTAAAGCTTGTTGTTGTTCATTTTGGCTACCACTGCAAGATGCTAAAACAAACATAGAAACTACACAAATTCCGAAAACTACTTTTTTCATGTTCATAAATTTTAAGTTAAACATTAAAGAACTTTCACAAACATTAATAACTCAAAAAAATAAAAGGTAACCCACTTTTTTAAAAATTTTTTTTTAACGATTTGATGGGTTACTTTTGTGAGTAAAAAAATATTAAAATAATGTAAATGGACAACCGTTTACCATTTAGTGAGGAAGAATTATTAGAGGGTTTAAAATCAAATAATGCTATGGTAATAGCTTATCTGTACAAGAAAAATTATCCGTCGGTTGCCAATTTTGTTCGCCTCAATGGCGGAAGTGACGACGAAGCTAAGGATATTTTTCAAGAAACTCTTGTAACCCTATTTCATAAGGTTAGGCAAGAAAATTTTATTTTGACAGCGAAATTAAATACTTATATATATTCCGTAGCTCGCAATCTTTGGCTGACAGAGTTGAAACGTAAAAAACAAAAATCGGAAGACGTTTTTGAATTAGAAGAATTCATACCAAATGACGAATTACTACTTGAAGATGTAGAAATGACCAAACTAAAATATAACCGTTTAAATTGGAGCCTTGAGCAATTAGGAGAACCTTGTAAATCCATTTTATCGTACTATTATTTTTACAAGTGGTCGATGCAAGAAATAGCCGATAAAATGGGTTACACCAATGCCGACAATGCCAAAACTCAGAAATATAAATGTTTGCTTCGTTTAAAAAAAATCTTTCAAAAAATGTAATTGATTATGTCGAAAATACGTTTGATAGAATTGTGCGAAAAATTTTACGAAAATTCTTTGTCTGAACATGAAAAACAAGAATTGGAACAACTTCTGAATTTGTCGGACGAAAACAAAAAGTTTTTTGATGAACATGTGAATTTTTTTAAAGAGTTGAATGATTTTGGAGAATTTTACAAATTCAAAACTACACTAAATAAGGTATCCGAACGTTATAGTGGAAAAGTTGTTAGTTCCAGACTGGGTGTTATTCATAAGATTGTTCAATACTCATCCGTTGCAGCAGTCAGTATAATTGCTGTATTATTTACATTGTATGTTACAGGTTGGTTTTCGTTTAAACATCAGATACAAAACTACAAACAATTATCGAACACCATTACAACCATATCTAAAAACCAAAAATCGTTGTGGAATATTTTATTTTCATCGAACGAAGTTACTTATTTGAGAGGGACAGCATTTGCTATATCTTCTGAAGGCTTTTTAGCTACAAGCTATCACCTGGTTAGGGATTACGATTCGGTACTGGTTATCAATGCATCCGACTCGACTATTAAAATGCACGCCAAATTATTGGCATACGATCAGAAATTAGATGTGGCTATTTTAAAGATTTCAGACTCGATTTTTTCATCCATTAAAAACATTCCATATAATTTGAATTTTCATTATCCGATAGAACTTGGTAATTATGTGTATACCTTAGGTTTTAGCAAAAACAGTATTGTTTTTGGTGAAGGTAGTATTAGTTCTTTTACAGGTTTTAATGAGGACACTAATAGTATTCAGATTTCTATACCAACGAACCCTGGTAATAGCGGTAGTCCTGTGTTTAATAAATATGGCGAAGTTATAGGTATTATTTGCGGTAAAAATGAAGGTAAAGAAGGAAGTTCGTATGCATTGCATTCAAAGGTTTTAAAAAACATTATCGATAGCTTATCGGGAAATAAAGCAACTTCGATACATTTTAAAAATACAATACGCTATTTGCCTAAAAATCAACAAATTTCGAAAATTATACCATATATTTTTAAGATTGAAATTTATAAATAATATCTTCCAAAGAACTTTTAATATCACTGAACTGAAAAGGGAAGTTTTGTTCAATAAGAGCAGTTGGTTTAACAGCTTGACCTGTGTATAAAAACGTCGCACCTTTTCCGTAAATTAAATGTAATGCATGTTTGGGTATTTTAAGCAACAAAGGACGTTTAAGTAATTGTGCAAATACACGAGAAAATTCTTTGTTAGTTGTATATTGTGGAGCTACAGCATTATATGTGCCATCGGGCAACTTACTTTCGATGGCATAATGAAACATGTTAATTAAATCGGAAATATGAATGAAACTCATGAATTGCTTTCCGGAAGAAATAACAGCACCCAATCCTATGTAGAACAAAGGATAAAGTTTTTTTATCATTCCTCCAGTATTGCCCAAAACAATGCCCAATCGAAAAACATAAACTTCTAAACCAAGATTTTTAGCATATAGGCTGGCTTCTTCCCAGTCTTTTGCAACTTTTCCGAGAAAATCGAAAGATAAATTTTGCGAGTACTCATCATGTTCGTTTTTCGAATCGTATATACCAATAGCCGAGACAGATATAAGTTTTTTGGGGCGATTTTGAAGCGAGGCAATAGTCTTAACAATAATACGTGTAGTGTGAACCCGACTTCTGTATATTTCGATTTTGTACTTTCTGGTCCAGCGTTTCTGTATGCTTGATCCTGCCAGATTTATAACAATATCGACAGATGATAATATTTCTTTTAATTCTTCAGGCTGCCGATATATCATGTTATGAGGTATACGTATTATGCTATACTTTTGTTTTTCAAGGTATTTACAAAGCTCTTGACCAATAAAACCATTTGAACCAGATATGGCAATTTTCATAACTAAACCATCATATTAATTGAAACTCTTCTTCCAAAGCTTTTTTTATATCTACTATACCGACATCGTAATGTAAATTACCGTTGTGTGCAAGACTAATAGCTCCGTTCTCTTCCGAAACGACAATAACAAAAGAATCGGTAAACTCCGACATTCCTATGGCAGCTCTGTGCCTTGTTCCGTAATGGGGCGGTAGATCTACCCTATCGCTAATAGGTAATATACAGCGAGCCGATACAATCTTATTGTCGTGTATAAGAATAGCTCCATCGTGCAAGGGGCTGTCTTTCATAAAGATGCTTTCTATCAAACGACTTGATATTTGTGCATTAAGTGTATCGCCAATGTGTGAGTAATTGTCGAGGCTCATTTTATTAGCAATAACGAATAAAGCACCAATTTTTTTTTCGGATAAACTTTTTAGTGCTACTTCAATTGAAGAAAAATTAAGCGATGGTTTTGATTTCTTTTGAAACCGAAATATATTAAACAATCGTGTACGGTAATTTATGGTAAAATACCTGGAGCCGATAACCAACAAAAAACGTCGAATTTCTTGCTGAAATACAATCACAAGGGCAATCATTCCTACGCCCATAATTTGCCCGAGCAATTCCTCCATCAACTGCATTTTAAAGGCTCTAACCGAAAGCCACAACAAATATATAAGGGCAATGCCGATAAAAATATTTAAAGCAATGGAGCCTCGTATAAGCATGTATATCTTGTAAAGTACAAAGGCAAAAAGCAAAATATCAAGTATATCGAAAAATGTGATATGGATAAAAAGCGTAATCATAAAATATTTACTAAATTACAAAATTATGCTTTATTATATAAATCTATGAGTTTAAGCGATTGTACTGTTTCTCTAACATCATGTGTTCGTATTATGTCGGCTCCATTCAATATAGCCAGCGATTGTAACAGTATCGATCCTTCGAGCGATTGTTCGGGTGTTATATTTAAAGTTCTGTATATCATTGACTTTCGAGAGATGCCAATCATAACAGGGCATTCTAAAGCATTAAAAACATGAATGTTTTTTAGTATTTTAAAATTGTGTTCAATTTTTTTTCCAAATCCAAATCCCGGATCGATGATAATGTCGTTAACACCGTTTGCGTTCAGCTCGTGTTTTTTTGTTCCCAAAAACTGAATCATTTCGGCAAGAATATCGTCGTAATAGGCTACTTGTTGCATGTTTTGAGGATTGCCTTTCATGTGCATCAACACATAAGGCACATTAAGCTTAATAACAGTAGCAAACATTTCTTTATCGATGCTCCATGCCGATATGTCGTTAATCATGTAAAAACCATATTTCTCAACGCAAGTAATGGCGGTTTTTGCATTATATGTGTCGATTGAGAACCATGTATTGGGAAACGTCTTGTAGATAGCATCGAGATATGGTAAGAGTCGTTTTAGCTCTTCGCTGGCAGAAAGAATATCGGCATTCGGACGCGATGAAGCTGCTCCTATGTCGATTATAGTTGCTCCATCATCTATCATTTGAGCAATAGTTTTTATGCATTGGTCTATATTATTTACACGACTACCGTTGTAAAATGAATCGGGTGTAATGTTGATAATACCCATTACTATAGGGCTTTCGAGATAGAAAATACAATCCCTAAAACGCAGGCTTTTCTTTTTGTTAAAAATTGTATCTTTAACCATCTTTTTTTTGGTGTAAAGTTAAAAAAATAATTCATGCCACTTATTGTTCTCGAAGGGCTCGATGGAGCAGGAAAGTCAACCCAAATAAAGTTGTTGACTGAATATTTCAATCAACAGCAAAAGGATGTTTATTTCTTACACTTTCCACGTCTGAATAGTCCATATTTTGGCGATCTTATTTCAACCTTTTTAAGAGGTGAATTTGGTGATATCGATCAGGTACACCCAAAGTTGGTTGCTTTGTTGTATGCTGGTGACAGATGGAGTGCTTCATCCGAAATTAAATCGTATCTTGAAAAAGACTATATTGTATTGCTCGATCGTTATGTATATTCCAATCTTGCCTATCAATGTGCAAAAATTTTGTCAGATGACGAAAAACAACAATTACGCGAATGGATACTTCAGTTCGAGTTTGACTTTTTTAAAATTCCCAGACCCGATATCAATATTTTTTTAGACGTTCCGCTTAGTTTTGTAAAACAAAAGCTTATAGAACGCCGTCAAGGCGACAATCGAACGAGCTTAAAAGGCAAAACCGATATTCACGAAAAAAGTATTCGTTTTCAGGAAAAAGTAAGAAACGAATATTTATATCTTTGTAATGCTTACGATTTACTTTATGTCGATTGTACATTGGGCAACAAAATACTTCCGCCCAATAATGTTTTTCAAAAAATTGTTTGTATTTTAGAGGAAAAATTAAATGAAAATAAGTGATAATGAAAATAACGCTTGCTTTATTGATTTCTTTTTTAGTTACCACGTGTTCAAATAATGAACAGAAACAACAACAAGTAAATACTAAAAAAGGTATGACAATAGAGGAATTGGTTAAAGGACCTGATTGGGAATTGATAGACGATTCGGTTATGGTAGATGGAATGTATTGCAAACATTATCGCAACAAAATAACCAATCAAAACATAATCATAGTTCCAGAATAAAAGCTTAAATATGATATCATCAGCAGAAAAATTTATGCGCCATGCCATTGCTTTGTCGGATGAGAATATTGACAAAGGGGGCGGACCTTTTGGTGCGGTGATAGTAAAAGATGGTAAAATTATTGCGAGTGCTGCCAATAGTGTTACTTTAACTAATGACCCAACTGCTCATGCCGAGATAAATGCAATACGTTTGGCTGCCAAATCGTTAGGCACATTCGATTTGTCGGGCTGCGAAATATACACTTCGTGCGAACCCTGCCCTATGTGTTTAGGAGCTATATATTGGGCAAGAATTGATAAAATATATTATGCCAATACCAAAACCGATGCCAGCCAAATCAATTTCGACGATGCATTTATATATGAAGAAATAATGAAGCCCATAGACCAGCGTCGAAAACCTTTTGTTCAAATATTACGCAATGAAGCCATTAAAGTTTTTCAGAAATGGCAACAAAAAGAAGACAAAATACCTTATTAACTAACGTTTTACCTATTGATTTTTTTCAGACCGATGCTTTAGAAATAGCTCCGTTATTATTGGGCAAAAAATTAGTTCGAGAATTGCCCAGTGGAGAGCGATTGCACGATATAATTACCGAAGTAGAAGTTTATCGCGGCGAAGAAGATTTAGCCTGCCATGCCAGTAAAGGTCGGACACGCCGCACCGAGGTAATGTACAAAAGTGGTGGGCACATATACGTATATTTGATTTATGGCATGTACGATATGTTTAATATCGTAACCGGCTCCGATGGCTATCCACAAGCAATCTTAATAAGAGGAACAAAAAATATTAATGGTCCGGGAAAATTGACTCGTTATTTTTTTATTGATCGTTCATTAAATGGGAAATTACTGGTGCCTTCTACTAAATTATGGATAGAAGAAACTAACCTTAGTTTAGATTATGAAACTACACCCCGTATAGGTGTAGAATATGCTAAAGAATGGAAATTAAAGCCATGGCGATATGTTGCAAAAAATTATAGGTAATACGAATGTTATTTTGATTAAAGAAGACATTACCAAACTTAATGTCGATGCCATTGTTAATGCGGCAAATAAAACATTATTGGGAGGTGGTGGTGTAGATGGTGCCATACATCGTGCAGCCGGGAAACAATTGCTCGAAGAATGCAAACTGCTTGGTGGCTGCGAAACCGGTCAAGCAAAAATTACTGGGGGATACTTGCTTCCTGCTAAATATGTTATTCATACCGTTGGACCTGTATGGAATGGTGGAAAAAACAATGAAGATGAGCTACTTGCATCGTGTTATCGAAATAGCCTCGAATTGGCAAAAAACTATAGTATTAAAAACATAGCTTTTCCCAATATTAGCACCGGTGTTTATGGATTTCCTAAAGAAAGAGCAGCCAGGATAGCAATACATACAGTTACTGAATATTTAAAGGAAAACCATTTTTTATACACTCTTTATTTTGTAACATTTGATGAAGAAAATTATCGTTGTTACGTTAAATTGCTAAAATAATTACCCGCAACTAAAGTAAGAACTATTGAAAATGGTAAACGATGATTACGTTAAATTTATCTCGATGCTATGTTAATAGTTAACAAAAAACTTTTATTTTCGCAAAAAATATATTATTATGAATTTGCATGAATATCAGGCCAAAAGTTTGTTAAAAAGATTTGGAGTCCAAGTGCCTTTAGGCTATATGCTTACCAATGCCGGTGATGCTGCTTTTATAGCTGAGAAAATTAAGCAAGAAACAGGGGTTGACGTATATGCGGTTAAAGCGCAGATACATGCAGGAGGTAGGGGCAAAGGTGGTGGTGTAAAGATAGCCAAATCAATTTCAGAAGCTAGCGAATATGCCAAACAAATATTAGGTATGACTTTGGTGACCCACCAAACCGGACCACAAGGTAAACTTGTTCGAAAAATATATATCGAACAGGGTATATATTATTCAGGACCATTCGAAATAAAAGAATTCTACCTGAGTATTTTGCTAAATCGTCAAACCAGTGAGTTGGTGGTAGTGTATTCTCCCGAAGGTGGGATGGATATCGAAGAAGTATCGGACAAGCATCCCGAGAAAATATTTAAAGAGCCCATAGATCCGCATTTGGGTTTAACGGATTTTAATGCTCGTAAGATTGCCTTCAATTTGGGTTTAACGGGCGAAGCCTTTAAAGCGGCTATACCATTTTTAAAATCGTTATACAGAGCTTATATAGAAACCGATGCCAGCTTAATTGAGATAAATCCTTTGGTTAAAACTTCTGATGATAAACTTTATGCGGCTGATGCAAAAATGATTTTAGATGATAATGCCTTGTTCAGACATCCAGAATTTATCGAATGGCGCGATAAAGACGAGGAAGATCCGTACGAAGTTGAAGCATCGGAACATCATTTAAATTTTGTTAAACTCGATGGGAATGTAGGTTGTATGGTAAACGGGGCTGGTTTGGCTATGGCTACGATGGATATAATAAAACTTTCTGGTGGTGAGCCTGCAAATTTCCTTGATGTAGGAGGTGGCGCCAATGCCAGAACCGTTGAAGCGGGTTTTAGAATCATTCTTAAAGACCCTCGTGTAAAAGCAATTTTGGTGAATATTTTTGGAGGCATTGTCCGTTGCGATAGAGTTGCAGAAGGCATTATAGAGGCATACAAAAACATAGGCGAAATTCGTGTTCCTATTGTTGTTCGTTTACAAGGAACCAATGCCGAACTGGCAAAGCAAATGATCGATCAGTCGGGTTTAAAAGTTTATTCAGCAATAACCTTGCAAGAAGCAGCCGATATTGTTCGTAAAGTTTTGAATTAAGTTTGGCATTGCACTTGCACAATACCATCGTATGAAAAGAGCCCTTTTTGCGATATTTTTTTTTATTAGCTTATCCTCGTTTTCGCAAGGCGATAGCAGTAAAGCTCAAAGGCATGGCTATTTGGTTTATTTCAATATTGTTAATGGCGACACATTGCCAATTATTTATTTACGCGAATTGACGATTTTTCCTCCCAGAGTTTTTACCAGTAAACGAGAAGAATTACGATATACTAAGCTTGTTCGACGAATTAAGAAGGTTTTACCTTATGCAAAATTGGCAAAGGTTAAGCTAATGATTATCGAAATGGAATTAAAGAAGATACCCACTGAAGAAGGACGCAAACAATATTTGAAAATTGCTGAAAAAAAACTCCGACAAGATTTTGAAGATGAACTGAAAAATTTAACCATCTCCGAAGGTCGCTTGCTTATAAAACTAATAGACCGAGAAACAGGGAAAACCTCTTATGAACTTATAAAGGAGCTTAAAGGCTCATTTACGGCATTTATGTATCAGCAAATAGCTCGTCTTTTTGGCGAAAATTTGAAAGAACAATACGATTCTCAGGGAGAGGATAAATATATTGAGGAAATTGTGGTGCGAATAGAAAATGGAGAATTATAAGATTTCTCTTCGTACAATAGCGAAAACACTTGCTTTCTTAAAAATATCAAACACATGAATATTAGGGTTTGAAAGAATTTTTATGAGGTTTGGATGAGCTTTTCCGTTGTACAATTTTATGTGCGTCCAATCGATGCCTAAAAATTGCCCTTCGCTGAATCGATGATTGAATTCTTTGTCGTCGCTACTCGATTCTATTGGAAAAACCATTTCAGATGTGTCATAAACTTCTAACCATGTGTGATTAAAGTAAATACTAATAATGCCCGATGTTGCATTGTAAAAACGAGGTATTTTATAACCACTTGCTGATTGACACGAAATATTATTAATATGTAATAGAATAAGCATCAACGAAGCATAATCGCCGCATGTTCCGTATCCATCTTCCATAACCTCGATAAAATTACGAGCATAAATATTTTTTTTGTATTCGAGACGTTCGTATACATAATTTCGCAAAGTCAGTAGTTTGTCGTAATCGCAACTATCATTGTTAATGATAAATTTTTGAAAATACGGGTTGTTGCAATCAAGGTCTTCTTTTTCTATATCGGTCAATAAATCTTTTTGTGATAATTTAAAAAGTTCTTTTCTTTTAGGTAGAATTTTCAAACTTTTAAGATGTATAATGGCTCTATATCCGATAGCTTGAGTGTTTTTGTTTGGTATGGTGAATTCGGCAAAAAGTTGATCGTTGTGTTTTATTACATCAAATTTAAGGCCCATTGGTTGTATGTCTTTTATTTGCTGATGTTTGGTTTGTGTTGGTAGTGCCAACTGTACTTTTAATGGGAAAAGGTTTTCGTCTAAGTTGTTGTATAAATTTTCTTCGTAATAAAACTCTACTTCGAATGTATTGGTGTAAGTGGTAATATAATTATTGCTTTCTTCGACGGTAATATTGATTTTGTGCAGAAATGGCTTTTGTTCTTGCCAGCAACGGTTTTCGTATCCTACTTCGTTAACAAGTCCGCCGTATAAAATGTAATGTTCATTGTTAATGAATACTTGTCCTATGGGATCAATAAATGGCGTAATAGCTTCAAAAATAAGTATGCCATCTTTTGAATATTTTCGTATGAGATTTTCTTCCGAATCGGTAATGAAAATATAATCGTCAATACTTATCAATGAATGGTGTCCAATGCCTTTGATTTTAAATGTTTTTATTATTTGATAGCTGTGATTTTCTATTTTAATTTGACATATCGTACTTTTGTATCGGTCAGTAATCCATAGATAGGGATATTCGACAATAAAGTTATCTACTTCTTCGAAATATGATATATCGCTCTCTATGGAATGTTCATCGAATATGATAAATTTTTTATGCTGTTTGTTGTACGAAATAAACTTATTACTAAAAGTAGCAATACCAATGCAATTTTTTAATGAAGTGCAGTGATTTGAGCATATTTGAGTTATAGATTTTTCGAAAAAGTTAAAAACAAATAGGCGACCTGTTAGATTGTTAAGCAAAAAGATATTATTGTTGTTATTTTGACAAATGAATAAGTATCTTTTTTTTTCATGCTTAGGAATGGTGATACTACCATCGAAGTGCTCAACGACTGTGTCGTATTTGTTTAATGGTATATAAATTAGATCTATCACGATGCAAATTTAATATTTTACTATCTTTCTTTAATGTGTAAGAAAAACATTTTATCCTTGTTTATGCAATAAAATTTATTGTATCATTTAATGTTCTATATTGATTCTAAATAACGATTGTTTTTAAGCATGATTTTGTCGAGTTGTTTTATCCTAAAATTTGTAAATCAATATTTTAAGTTGTGAGACTATGACTATTCAAAAACGCTTTTAAACTTATACAAGACTTAAAAAGTATTTCTATTTTTGCAATCATAAAATTGTTAAGTTGTGAGCATTATCATTTATTCTTTGTTGGCTTTAGGTTGCGTAGCATTATTGTTTGCAACAGTTATTTTTTTTGTTGACAAAAAATTTAAAGTAGTTGAAGATCCACGTATCGACAAAGTTCAGGAGATTCTTCCCGGCGCTAATTGTGGTGGATGTGGCTATCCCGGATGTCGTGGTTTTGCCGAAGCCATTGTAAAAACAGGGGATTTTAGTGCCTTGTTTTGTCCGGTGGGTGGCAATGAAGTTGCCAAAAAAGCTGCTGTTATTATGGGAGTAGAGGTAAAGGAAAAAGCTCCTCGAATAGCAGTGGTACGTTGCAATGGTTCGTATCAGAATGCACCACAAAAAGCCAGGTATGAAGGCGCTTCGAGTTGTGCATTTGCTCACATGCTTTTTGCAGGTGAGAGTGGTTGTCCTTATGGTTGTTTGGGGTGTGGCGATTGTGTATCTTCGTGTACCTTCGATGCTATTTTTATGAATCCAGAAACAGGTTTACCGGTGGTAATTGAAGATAAATGTACTTCGTGTGGAGCTTGTGTAAAAGCATGTCCGCGTGGTATTATTGAGCTTCGCAATAAAGGTCCAAAAGGTAAAAGGATTTTTGTAAGTTGTATTAATAAAGAAAAAGGGGCAGTTGCTCGTAAAAATTGTGCTGTGGCATGTATAGGATGTGGCAAATGTGTGAAAGTATGTCCGCACGAGGCAATTACATTATCCGATAATTTGGCATATATCGATTACGAAAAATGCAAGTTGTGCCGTAAGTGTGTGAGCGAATGCCCTACCGGTGCTATTCTCGAAATTAATTTTCCACCAAGAAAAACCGATGTTAAAAATACTAATGAAGTAGAAGCATGAATGGTTTAAAGACTTTTCCGTTAGGTGGTGTACATCCCGATGATTGTAAGTTTACTTCTCAGAAGTCTATTGTATCAATTCCCATCCCCGAAAGAGTTTATATTCCGGTGTCGCAAAGTTTGGGTGCCCCATCTGTTCCTATTGTAAATAAAGGCGATAAAGTTAAAACAGGTCAGCTTATTGCCAAAGGTGAGGCTTTTATTTCGTCTAACATACATTCGTCGGTTACCGGCGAAGTCGAAAAGATAGAAGATTGGATTGATACCAGTGGTTATAAACGTAAAACTATTATTATTAAAACCGAGCCCGATGTTTGGGAAGAGGGAATAGACTTGTCGTCGGAAATAAAACGCGAAATTACACTGTCGAAAGAAGAAATTATTCAGCGTATTAAAGATAAAGGTATCGTAGGATTGGGAGGTGCAACTTTCCCTACTCATGTAAAAGTATCCATTCCACAAGGTAAAAAGGCCGAATACCTGATAATAAATGGCGTAGAGTGCGAACCGTATTTAACTTCCGATCATCGTTTGATGCTTGAAAAGGGAGAGGAGATACTCATCGGTACTCAAATACTCATGAAAGCCATTGATGTTGATCAGGCTATTATTGGGATTGAAGCTAATAAGCCCGATGCCATTGAACATTTATCGAAACTTGCCGAAAAATATAAAGGAATAAAGGTACAGGGATTAAAACTTAAATATCCTCAAGGTGCCGAAAAACAGCTCATTAAGGCTTTAGTAAACCGTGAAGTGCCATCAGGTAAATTGCCTATTGAAGTGGGTTGTGTAGTTCAAAACGTGGGTACTGCTTTTGCTGTTTACGAAGCTGTTCAGAAAAACAAACCGTTAATAAATCGTGTGGTAACACTAAGTGGTAATAATATTGAAGGTGGCAACTTTATGGTTCGCATAGGAACGCCCATTCAAAAGTTGATAGATTTTTGTGGTGCTAAGCTTGAAAATATCGATAAGATTATAAATGGCGGTCCTATGATGGGTAAAGCGTTAGTATCAACCGAAGTTCCAGTTACAAAGGGCACGTCGGGTATTTTATTATTTTCGGCAGAGGTTAGTAGCCGAATGAAGGTGTACAACTGTGTGCGTTGTGGTAAGTGTGTATCGGCTTGTCCTATGGGATTAGAGCCGATTGTGCTCGAAAAAGCAGCCGAAGTTGGCAACTGGGATTTGGCCGAGAAGTATCATGTGCTCGATTGTATTGAATGTGGTTCGTGCCATTATACATGTCCGGCAGGACGTCCGTTGTTAGATATGATTCGTTTGGGTAAAAATAAAGTGAATCAGATAATAAGAAGCAGAGTTAAGTAGTTATGAGTACGTATATTTTATCGGGCTCGCCCCATGTGCATGATACGCAGGATGTAAAAAAAATCATGTGGGGAGTAGTGTATGCCCTTATTCCTGCATTTTTAGTATCGGTGTATTTCTTTGGTATACCGGCACTTATGCTCTCACTATTGGCTGTAGCATCGTGTTTGTTGTTCGAATTTTTAATTCAAAAATATTTGTTTAAAAGTTCAGAATTAACCATTACCGACGGTTCGGCAGTAATTACAGGCTTGCTGCTAGCATTTAATGTTCCAAGTAGTTTGCCGTGGTGGCAAATAGTTGTTGGTAGTTTGGTTGCCATAGGAGCGGCTAAAATGACGTTTGGCGGTTTGGGCAAAAATCCATTTAATCCTGCCCTTGTTGGACGTGTGTTTTTATTAATATCGTTTCCAGTCGATATGACTACATGGCCTAAAGTTTCGCCGTTAAATACCAGTCTTACTGATGTTATAACCGGTCCTACATCGTTAGGTATTATTAAAGAAGGATTGATGAAAGGTGAAAGTATCGGTAAACTTATGCAAAATGTTCCGACTTATACCGATATGTTTGTAGGTAATATAGGTGGTTCGTTGGGCGAAATTTCTGCCATTGCTATTCTTATAGGTGGTATATATATGTTGGTTCGCAAAATCATTACCTGGCATATTCCTGTTTCATATATTCTATCGGTTTTTGTATTTACGGGAATTTTGTGGCTCATTAATCCAGAAAAGTATGCCGATCCTGTGTTTCATTTATTGGCTGGTGGTTTGATGTTAGGTGCTGTGTTTATGGCAACCGATATGGTTACATCGCCGGTTAATCACAAAGCACAGCTAATATTTGGAGTAGGTTGCGGTGTACTTACTGTTCTGATTCGTGTATGGGGAGCTTATCCCGAAGGAGTTTCGTTTGCTATTCTGATTATGAATGCTGCTACTCCACTGTTGAATAATATGGTTAAACCAAAACGTTTTGGAGGGGCTTAGTATGCAAAAGTTAGCTTCAACATTGCCCAATATGGTTTTATCGCTAACAACTATTTCGGTAGTTATGGCTCTGGCATTGAGTTTTGTTTACCAAAAAACAAAAGGTCCTATTGAGCGAAGTAAACAAGCCAAAATAACCAATGCTATTGCCGAAGTTTTGCCCGAGTTTGATAATAATCCTGTTGAGGACAAATTATCCGTTGAGGGCGAAAAGGTGATTGTTTATAGAGCTACTAAAAATGGTGAATGGGTTGGTTCGGCAGTAAAAACCTATACCGATAAAGGTTTTTCTGGAGAATTTATACTAATGGTTGGTTTCTTACCAGATGGTTCCATATACAATATTTCTGTCATAGAGCAAAAAGAAACTCCCGGTTTGGGGACCAAAATGGGAGAGTCTAAATTTAAAGATCAGTTTAAGCAAAAGAATCCCGAAAAAAATAATTTAACAGTTAAGAAAGATGGCGGCGAAATAGATGCTATAACAGCCAGTACGATAACATCACGTGCTTTTTGTGATGCTGTTAGTCGTGCTTATGAAGCTTTTAAAAAAGGAGGTGCCCAATGAATTACTTAAAAGAATTTACCAAAGGTTTTATCAAGGAAAATCCTTTGTTAGTATTAGCCTTAGGGATGTGCCCTTCGCTGGCAGTTACTACTTCGGCTATCAATGGATTAGGTATGGGAGTTGCTTCAACTTTTGTGTTGTTTATGTCGAATATGCTGGTTGCCTTGTTGAAAAATGTAATTCCCAACAAAGTTCGTATCCCTGCGTTTATCGTTATTATTGCAACGTTTGTTACAATAGTAGATTTAACGATGAATGCTTTTCTGCCCGATTTATATAAGGCTTTAGGTATCTTTATTCCTTTAATTGTGGTAAATTGCATCATCCTTGGTCGCGCAGAAGCCTTTGCTCAAAAAAACAATGTGCTTGTTTCAATGTTAGATGGTCTGGGAATGGGATTGGGTTTTACTATGGCCATTTTTACCGTAGGCTCTATTAGAGAAATTTTAGGCAATGGTTCATTCTTCAACGTTAAATTTGTAACAGAAGATGCCAGTACAGTCCTTCTTTTTATTATGCCTCCGGGTGCATTTATTACCTTAGGTTATATAATGATGTTAATGAATAAATTAAAATCAAAACTGTATTAAAAACTAACGACTATGGATATTGTGAATATTATCATATTAGCCTTATTGGTAAATAACGTTGTTTTAGCCCAGTTTTTAGGTATATGCCCATTTTTAGGTGTTTCGCAAAAAATTTCTACTTCATTTGGTATGGGAGCTGCTGTGGTATTTGTTATGACTATTGCAAATTTGTTTACATATCTGATTTTCAACTTTGTGCTGGCTACTTTCCATATACAATTTATGCAAACCATCACTTTTATTTTGGTTATTGCTTCACTTGTTCAAATTGTTGAAATTATCTTAAAGAAAGTTAGCCCTCCGTTATATCAAGCATTAGGTATTTATCTGCCTTTGATTACTACCAACTGTGCTGTATTAGGTACAGCAATAATTGCTATCACCCAAAACTACAATTTAGTAGAGAGTTTAGTATATGCTATATCAACAGGTTTGGGATTTACATTAGCATTGCTGTTAATGGCAGGTATACGCGAACAACTTGAATTAACAGGAGTTCCCAAAGCCATGCGAGGTTTTCCTATTACATTGATTACAGCCGGTATGCTTTCTCTTGCATTTATGGGTTTTGCCGGATTGGTTAAATAATTACTTTTTTTCGAGCAAGGTTTTTTGTTATAGAATTTTATTTACTTTTGCGAATAGAAGGTGTTTTTATCATGAGGTATGCTCGTGCAATAATGGGTATTTTATTACTTAATTTTATATTTAATTGCTCTAATGTATCGGCTCAGGAAGTCAAAAAATCGTCGGAAATAGAAGTTATTCAAGGAAAAAAATATTACATACATACGGTACAGAAAGGCGAAACGCTTTATGGAATAGCCAGAGCATACGAAGTAAGCATGGATGCCATTGCCTATGAAAATCCTGATGTGTTTCAGGGGATAAAACCCGATCAGAAATTAAAAATTCCCATTTTAGCTACTCCATACCAACAAAAAGAACACGAAGTTCAAAAAGGTGAAACCCTATACGGAATTGCCAAAAAGTATAATACCACCATAGAAGAAATTGTACAGTTAAATCCCGATGTATCTAAAGGGATAAAACCCGGACAGAAGCTCATTATTCCTGTTCGAACTATAACATCGGCAGATTATGAGAACTCAAAGCCTGTTAATGAAATTGTATCTAAATCGACAACAATAAAACACGTTGTTAAAAAAGGCGAAACGGTTTATGGTATATGCAAGATGTACAACATTTCGGAGGAAAAGCTTTATGAATTGAACCCCATTATTAAGCAAAAGAACTTACAAATAGGACAAGAGCTTATTATTCAATCATCTGCAAAATTAACCGAGCAGCCTACCAAAGTTTCGAAAGAAACTCAAATAGTCGAAACTGAAACAAAAGTTATTTCATCACAGCAAGAAAACAAAGAAATTGATTGCCATCATTCCTTACAACCTAGACAAACTGTCAGAATTGCGATGCTTATTCCTTTACAAAACGATGCAGCTATTTTAGATGAAGAAGAGAGCTCTACCGATCCGAATTTAAAATTATTTCCAAAATCTTATCTTGAATTTTACGAAGGTTTTTTGATGGCAATGGATACGATACGGAAAACAGGATTAAATGTGGAATTGTATCAATATGAAGTTAAACGTGATTCCACTAAAATAAACAACCTTTTGCAGGATCATAACTTACAAACAGTTGATTTGATAATTGGTCCTTTTTACGATCATATTTTCGAAATGGTTGCTTCGTGGGCCGAAAGTAAGCAAATACCCGTAATAAACCCCGTGCTATCATCCAATAAATCGTTGTTTTTAAACAACAATGTTATCCAACTTAATACAACATTAAATTCTCAGATAGAACAATATGCTCGTTATTTAGCATCGTTCGATAGTTTGCATTTAGTATTAGTTTATTCTAATTCAACAGAGGATCAGCAAATAACAAGTATTTTTAAAAAGCAATATTTACTGTTTTTTACCGATAATTTTTCAACAAAGCTTCCTTCGGTTAGGGAAGTTAATTATCATCAGGCTGGATTTGATGGGTTGGAGAAAGCACTGCATCGTAACAAGATAAATGTTGTTTTTGTTTCTTCACAGTCGCAAGTGTTTGTAATTAATTTGATGACGAAGCTTAACGAACTTACCAAATCTTATAAATTATTATTGACTTATATGCCAACATGGAAAAAATTTGAAAACAATATAGAACTCGAACATCTTTTTAATTTAAATACACACGCATTTCAACCTTTTTACATAGATTATCTCCGATTCGATGTCATAAATTTTGTTCGTCAATATCGTTTTTATTACAAAATTGAGCCAAGTCGGTTGAGTTTTTTAGGTTATGATGCAGGTGTTTATTTCTTATCACTTTTAAGAAAATATGGTAAGCAATTTTACTCGTGCATCAATCATGCTGATGTTAATCCTCTTTCGGCTTATTTTTATTTTGAAAGAAGTGGTAAAAAAGGTGGACTCGAAAATAAAGGATTATTTATTTTGTACTTTGATCGTATGAACAATAGCATGATTTTGACAAACGTGGTTGCCGATAAATTGCGAATGCCTTTGTCGATGCCTGCCATAGAAGTAAGGAAAGTGCAGAAGTATTAGAAGTGATGCTCTATAATGTGTGTAAGTAGTTCCTGCATACTTATGCCATAATGTTGTGCCTGTTGTGGAATAATGCTGGCTTCGGACATGCCAGGAATGGTATTTATTTCAAGAAAATAAAGCTGTTCGTTTCTTATAATATAATCGATTCTTACAACTCCTTTGCATCCCAAAAAATCGTATATTTGTGAAGTAAACTGCTGGCAAGTTTTGTAAACATGTTGAGGAATTCGGGCAGGTGTTATTTCTTCGGACATTCCGGGCGTGTATTTGGCTTCATAGTCGAAAAATTCTTTTTTAGGAACAATTTCGGTTACCGGTAAAACAGCCGAAAAAGATTTGGTTTTAACAACTCCGCACGAAATTTCTATGCCTTGAATGTATTCTTCAATAATTACTTCGTTGTCTTCGTCAAATGCTGTTTTTAGAGCTTTTTCGAAGTCTTCTATGGTTTTTACTTTCGATGTACCACAACTGCTACCACCATTATTAGGCTTGACAAATACAGGTAAGCCCAGTTGCTTGATGATTTGATATACGTCGATGGCTTCGTTTTTTCTGATAAGTATCGATTTGGCAAGATTGACAGGCAAGGGGGTAATGGACATTTTGCAAAAATACTTGTTAAAAGTAAGAGCCGAAATTAACGAAGGGCAGGTAGAATGGGGTATGCCAAGCATTTCAAGGTAACCTGGCAATAAGCCATTTTCGCCAGGTGTGCCATGAATCATAATGTATGCAAAATCGAATTTGATGATGTTTCCGTTTTCGTGCAATCCAAAAGTATTCAAATCTATTTGTTTACCATTGCGGTCGGGATAAAAAAAACCATCTTTGCAGACTAATATCGGATAAACCTGATAACGATTTTTGTCGAGCCAATTGACAACCTGACGAGAACTTTTGACCGAAATTTCGTATTCCGACGAATAACCACCGTATAAAACTGCTATATTACGTTTCATGTTTTTTTCATTAAAGATATGTTATAGCAGAGTTTTTGTTTCTGAATTTTCTTAAAAGTTATTAACCAAATGTTTTTAATTTTTGCTTGGTTTATTGTTGAAAAGGTTAATTTTGTTGTGCAATAAACTCAGGGATGAATGAGCAGAATTCGCATACTTGTAGTAGTAAATCCAGTAGCAGGCAAGGGGAAAGCAATGGTTGTGAAACAGCAAATATACCATGCCTTGCAAGATCGCTTTGAACTGGATTATTTGATTTGGGAAGATGCTACTTTAAACGTAACAAGGCTTGTCGTTGAGCAATTAAATGCAAGGAAGTATATGTATGTACTGGTTGTGGGTGGCGATGGAACCGTAAATCAAGTATCTAAAGCTTTGATAAATAGAAGTGAGACGCTGGTAATAATACCGGTGGGCTCAGGCAATGGTCTGGCTCGCCATCTTAACATACCGATGAAGACTCAAAAAGCAATTGAATTGTTGAATTATGGAAAACCTATTAGTATTGATGTTATTAAATTGCCCGATGGTTATTCGTTTTGCACAACAGGTATTGGGTACGATGCTCATGTTGCTCATTTATTTGCCAGGGCAGGCAAGCGTGGTTGGTTCTCGTATGTTAGAATGGTTTTGCGTTCTTTTTTAACGTATGAACCACAGCAATACATTTTAACAAGCGATACGTTTAGTTTAAATCTTAAAGCATTTTTTATTACTATAGCCAATGCTAATCAATGGGGTAATAATGTTAAAGTTGCCCCCAATGCTGTTATAGACGACGGTTTTTTGAATATCGTGGTGCTAAAACCATTTAAATGGTTTCATTTGCCAGATCTGGTATTTAAATTGTTATTAGGTAATTTTTTAAAATCTAAGTGTGTAACGAACTTTATTTGTAAGAGAATTGAAATTCAAGCATCTCAAAAACAAGTTGAAGGACATTTTGATGGAGAACCGGTCATGTTTTCATCATCCGTTGTTTTTGAATGTATTCCTAAAACTGTTAACGTTTTAGTGCCAGCAAAATGATTATAAAAGAAAACATAGAAAAGAAAAGACTGTTTATTTCGTCTTACATTCCATTGTTGTATGTTCTTCTTATTTGGTTGATACATGTAGTTCAGTATTTGTTTAATTACGATTTAACTCATTTGGGTGTTTATCCTCAAAAAATAAAAGGTTTAGTGGGTATTTTATTTTCTCCGCTGATTCATGGCAGTTGGGAGCATTTAATGTCGAATTCTGTGCCTTTACTTGTGTTGGGCACTATGTTGTTTTACTTTTACCCTAAACCAGCATTTAAGGTTTTTTGGCTTTTGTATTTTGTAACGGGAATATGGGTTTGGTTTGGGGCGCGTCAGGCTTTTCACATCGGTTCGAGTGGGATGGTTTATGGGTTAGCTTCGTTTATATTTACGTGTGGTGTTGTTCTTAGAAATGTTTCGCTTTTGGCTGTATCATTATTGGTTGTATTTTTGTATGGTAGTATTATATGGGGAATATTTCCTATTAACTGGTCGTTTTCGTGGGAATCGCATTTGTCGGGTTTTGTGCTTGGTATCATATTGGCTATCTATTATAGGCAGGAAAATAAGTACTTAGAGCAAGTACCCGAATGGATGAACGAACCCGACGAAAACAACAATGATGATGAGTGGTATAGCAATGAAAACCTCGATCGTTTATCATAACTTTTTTGTTAGCGTAAACTGAAATGATAAATGATAGGGGTAGTTTTTTATAGCAAATATCAACGGGTTGGAAAAATACGCTAGTATGTTCCACTTGCTAAGTAGCTGGTAATTTACTCTAATAAAGGGATTAAAATTTGAAAAACCAGCAAACGTGCTACCTACAATAAAACGTAATTGATTGTTAACAACTAAATGTTGACCAACATGTATTTCTGGTATTTTCAGCCCACTGTTAAAAATATACATGCAACCTATATCAGTTTTCATAAAAGTGTTATGGTTCCATTGTTTAGAAATGGAAAAACGAAAAATTTCGGGCAGTCGCAAGTAATTTACAGCAGAATCGATAAACGATAGGTAGAATTGCTTCAGGCTGTCATTTTGTAACAATCCGTTCGACAAGGTTGGAGTTGACAAAATATTCTGAACTTCTAATCCTTCGAAAGTAAGACTGGTATCGATTCGGGCATATTGACTGCGTTTACCAAGCCGAATAAAGCCCAACTGATATGAAGAAAATGCAAAATCCATGGCAATGGGTTTTATCGTTAATTTCAGTGCTGTATTAAACGAAAGTCCGGGTTGATACTGTTTGCTTGCTTGATACAATCCTTTGACGTAGGTATTAATATACATTCCATCGTCGGCAGTGAAAATGTATCCTTCTGGTATGGATAGATATTGAACTTCGTTAAATATATGCATATTAATATCGAATAAGGCTTTTATGCTAAACGATGGATTGTTTTGAAGTGTTTTATATACACCTATGCTGGCGGTACTATAATTAAGATAGTACATTTTCGAGACATCGAACGATATTTTTTTACCTGCATAGGATTTGTTGCCAAACATAAGCATTTTTATCAAATCTTTCCGTGTAGAAATGGTACTAAACAATCGATGGTTAAAGTTGACATGCAATCCTAAATTGTCCATTCCAAACAAACTATCGGGTTTAAGATATGCATGCAATTCGTTGAACCATTCGTACAAAGCAAGAAAATGATTTTTTATTGGATTCGATTCTTTAGTGCTTATAGAAAGATATTCGTTTTTTTGCAATTGCTTAATGAAGGTTTTTGACAGGCTATTGCTTTGAATACTATACTGGCTGTTTAGCATAAAAAAATAAGAATCCGAATCGCTCGGCGAAAAAAAATCGTTGTACGGAAGTACTTGAGAAAAGACATTTATTGAAAGTAATATGCTAAAAGTAACAAGGTATTTCATGGTTCTTTGATACTGAAAACATAATTAAAATCGCCTATTAACTTTATGTTAAGTGAATAATCGCTGTAAATTCTAACGTGTTGATTAGCTGGTAATGTGCTGAAATTGGCCTTAATCAGAAAATATCGGGCATTTAAAATTCGTTTGAGTTTATCGGGGGTAAATGGCAAATTGTTTTTTGCCACCGAAGGCTTATCGACCTTATTAGTTTGCATATTGATGGTGCCGGCAGTTATTTTTATGGGTATTGAATGCAACGAGTCATACATAACTTTATTCGAATCGAGAGCATAAATAGAGACATCGGCTTCGATGGGAAAATAATTTTTGGAATGTACAACTATACTGCCGTTTTGAATGTTTTTTACATCAACTTTGTTAAGGTCAACTTTTACTGTGTCGATAAGTTGCAACTTATTAGCCGATAGCGACAACGGAACTTCGGCATTGAGCGAAACAGAAATTCCATCACCATAATACAAAAAGTCGGTAGCCAAAGCAGGCGAAGGCAACGGAACCAGATCGTTAAGCTTAAGTTTTAAGGCATAAGTTAAGTGATTGGGCAGTAAGCTTATTAAGTCGTTTATGTTTGAATTTTGATGGTTGATATGTAACGTATTGATAGTTGGTGTAACATCTATTTGTGTATTTGCCGGGTCGCTGGGTTTTTCGATGGTCAAAGGGGTGCTTAAAACACTTCCCTGTAATGATTCTGAAAGGTTTTGTTGAGTGTTTTTAGCAATCAATTTTTGTATGTATGCTTTGGCTATGGTGCCAATCTGGTTTTCTATGGTTAGCGAAAAATGTGCCTGATCGAAATGTAATCCGTTTGCTTCTATATTTTTGAACACCGAAATCAAGATATTGCTGTCGATATTTACTTCTTTGTAGCCAAAAAATCCTTTTATGTAATCGGGTGTGAGATGTAAAAATTGACATTTTACCAATATGCTATCGTTTTTAGTAAGGATAACGAATTGTCCGGTAGAATCAATAGAGGCACTTAGATTATAGTAAAGCGAGTTGACGGTATCGGGATCGATGATATGATTGTTGTTTAAATCGCCCTGAATAACTTCGAATTCGTGAATACCTCTGAATTTAATACGATATTGGCTTAAATCGATTTGCGTTTGTACGTGTGCGGTCGTTTGACCGTAAGCAGCAGGAATGGTTATTTGCAGTTGCAAGGGTTGTCCGTTCTTTTTAGCAGCAGGAAGACTAAAATTGAGATGTATGTTTTGGCTAATGGTATTGAAAAATTCTAATTTCATGATCCCCGAACGTATCCATAATTCGGAAATTTGTAAACTGTCGGGAAGCGAAAAACGCAAAACATCGTTGTACTTTATCAATTCCTGTGCAGGGAAACGTGCTACTGCCGAGTCTATTTGTAAGTTTTTGATGCTTATAATGGCTGTTGCCGATTGATTGGTATCAATCACTACCGGTGTCATACTGCCGGGCGATGATACATTAAAAAATGCCAACAATAAACTGTCCAGTGCAACATTATTAAGTGTAACCGACCGTGTTTGTTGTGAGTTTGGGAGAATTATCGGAAATGCATCATTAATTAGAACTTCTTGTGTGGAAGATTTTTGCAATGTAAATGCAATACTGGTAAGTGCTATGGGTAGCTGATTATTTATGGTTATTTCCAAAGTTGCTTCATTTATGTATATGTATTTAAAATAATTGCCCATATTTACCTGAATATTATCGTATTCGTAAGGTCCAAAACTTTGAAGTTGAGTAGGTTGTCCTGTATTATGTGCTGTTATAATAGCTGTATATATTGGACTTGAACTTCCGTTTAGTTCCTTATCTTTTAAAGCAATACTCCCCATCGAAACTCTATAATTATATGAGAGTGTGCTTAACGACAAATTGTTTAAACTGGCACTGTAATAGAAACTGGTATCTTTCAGTTGAATAAGAGTGTCAAGCACAAAATGAGGTAATTTTGATTGATATACCAGCGAAACGGTCTGATCGTTGTTCAATTGATATAAGCTATCTGGAAGTAGATTATCGATATTTAAATTGGTAAAGGCAAGTGGTAGTAAAATATCGGCATCCCACGATGGTTTAATATCTTCTTTTTGGCACGAAAAAAGTAATAATAAAATAACAAAATAAACAAAGTATTTCATAATATAAAGACGTACGAAGATAATGAAAAGTTGTAATACAGCTTTAATAAAAAAGTATTAAATCGAGTATAAAATCGTTATCTTTGCTGCAAATATTGGAAAATGAAAATTTCATATAATTGGTTAAAACGATACCTTTGCATAGATTTATCACCAGAGAGAATTGCTGAAATATTAACCGGAATAGGTCTGGAAGTAGAAGCCTTAGAGGTTTACGAAAGTGTAAAAGGTGGTTTAAATAATATGGTAGTAGGGCATGTGGTGGATTGTGTAAAACATCCAAACGCCGATAAATTATGGTTAACCAAAGTAGATGTAGGCAATGGGAGCCTGTTAGAAATTGTTTGTGGAGCTCCAAATGTAGCAAAAGGACAGAAAGTGCCCGTTGCATTGGTAGGTGCTAAAATATACAAAGGCAATGATTCGTTCGTGATTAAAGAAACAACGATACGAGGTATTCGATCGCAAGGAATGATTTGTGCCGAAGATGAAATTGGTTTGGGGACATCGCACGACGGTATTTTAGTGCTCGATGATAGCCTTAAGCCCGGAACACCGTTGAAGCAAATTTTTTCGGTCTACGAAGATGTGATTTTTGAAATAGGATTAACTCCTAATCGTATAGATGCGGCTTCGCATTATGGAGTTGCCCGCGATTTAGCGGCTTATTTACAACACGAAAGCCCCGTTATCTTAGAAAAACCGGTACTCAAACAGATAGAACAAGCAACAGAATCATTGCCCATCGAAATTATTGTAGAAAACAACGAAGCATGCCCTCGATATACAGGACTGGTAATTCGCGATGTGGAAGTGAAAGATTCCCCCGAATGGATTAAAAATTATTTGCTAGCAATAGGACAACGACCGATTAACAATGTTGTCGATATTACCAATTTTGTACTACACGAAATGGGGCATCCTTTGCATGCATTTGATTACGAAAAAATTAAGGGGCAAAAAGTGGTAGTGCGTACGTTTCCGGAGGGAACGCCTTTCGTTACGCTCGATGGGGTAGAACGTAAGCTATCGGACGAAGATTTAATGATAGCCAATGCCGAAGAACCAATGTGCATGGCTGGTATTTTTGGTGGTGCCGAAAGTGGTGTTTCTTCATTTACTCGCCACATTTTTTTAGAAAGTGCATATTTTAATCCTGTATGGATACGAAAATCTGCTCGTCGTCATGGGCTTTCTACCGACTCATCGTTTCGATTTGAACGTGGTGCCGATATTAATCAAACCATTTATGCTCTGACACGAGCTGCCAATCTAATTGTTAAAATTTGTGGTGGTAAAGTAGCTTCGCCCATAATAGATGTTTATCCCCAAAAAATTCAACCGGTAACTATCGAATTGGAATATACGTTTGTTGATGAAGTAATAGGGAAGACTATTCCCAAAAAAATCATCAAAGAGATATTACATTCGCTCGAAATAACCATACTTGCCGAAAAAGAAAAAAGCTTGTTGCTCGAAATTCCTACGTATCGTGTAGATGTTACCAGGCCTATTGATGTGGTTGAAGAAATTCTTAGGATTTATGGTTTCAATTCGGTAGAAATATCTGAAAAATTCAATTCAAGCATTAATTATTCAGATAAAAACCGACAGGAAGAATGGCAAAATAGCATAGCCGATTTTTTAGTTGCTAATGGTTTTTATGAGATAATGACCAATTCGCTAACTAAGCGTTCTTATTACGAAGATAACGACGAGTATCCACTTCACAATTGTGTGCATATAATGAATCCACTCAGTCAAGATTTGTCGGTGTTGCGGCAGAATCTGTTATATTCTGGTTTGGAAGCTGTTGTTTACAATATTAATCGTCAACAAAGCGATTTGAAATTGTTCGAATTTGGTAATTGTTATATTTTGCCAGAGCCATCAAAAAACGAAAAAACAGAGCATTACTATGAAGAAAAAAAACTGGCTTTGTTTGTAACTGGTCATGTTTCACCTCAATCGTGGGTAGAAATTCAACGTCATAGTACGTATTATTTTTTAAAACGTTGGGTAGATGGCATTTTTAAAAGATTGAATATAAAAGTTAATGCTATTTCTGATGTTCAATCCTCGCATTATGAATATGGCTTATGTTATTTTAATAGCAATACATTATTGGCTAAGTTTGGAAAGTTGTCAAACAAGCTTTTGCAACGTTTTCAAATAAAACAAGATGTTTACTATGCCGAAATAAACTGGAATACGCTTGTTCGTATAGCTTCAAAACAAGGATTATATTTTTCCGAATTACCCAAATTCCCAGCAGTTAGAAGAGACCTTGCTATGATTTTAGATGCTGGTACAGCATATTGGCAACTTGAACAAATAGCTTACAAAACATGTGGATCAATACTTAAAGAAGTCAATTTGTTTGATGTTTACGAAGGCGAAAATATTGGTGCAGGTAAAAAATCTTATGCATTGAGTTTTATATTACAATCTAACGAGAAAACATTGACCGATGTCGAAATAAACGATATTATGCAACAGCTTATGGAGGCTTATACAAAAGAAGTAGGTGCTGTTATTCGAATGTAGCTAAATCTTTCAGCACGATGAATTTTTCAGAAAACTTAAGCAGAATACCGTACGAAAAATCGAAATAGCCACGTTGATAATCGTAATAACAAGCAAATTGAACGTAAATCGGACATTGTTTAATTGATTTATAGCTATACTGTACTTTTAGCAAAATTAGATTTTTTTGTGGTTCTTGATAATTTACATATTTTTTCGAAAGTGATTGATAAAGGGGTTCGCCGAGTGGAGCCACGTAATACTCTCCAAACCAGTATCCGGCAATGATTTGCCATGATCTCGACTGAAAGTATGTGTTGGAATAAATTCCGTAACCGTCTGTATAGCGTAGTATTTTATTGTCCGATACATCATTGAATTGAACATAGTAGCTTTGTATGCCCACTAAGTGATGGTTATTTTTAAACGCCCAATCGGCTCCTAACGACCAGTTAAAGTAAGTTTGTAACGGAGATAAGCTTATTGTCCCTTGTCCGCCTTTGTGTTTAGCTACAAAGTTTACTGGAATTTTTATACCTGAGCCATTGCTTGTTTTGTATAGCTGAACAGAAGAGCTATTACCAATTACAAATTCTTCTTTAAATTCCTCACCCGGTAGAATAAATTTTTGCCAGTTTAACCATAAATCGCTTTTTATGTTTTTTGAATTGTATAAGAATTGTAAACCCGATTCAGGATTTTGAAAGTAAAAATTATCGAGGCTATATATTGGTTCTATGACTTTATGTTGGTCATGTCCGTATGTGTGTCCCATAACTAATTGGACATTAGGGCTCAATTGATATTGTAAACGGTAAAATATCTGATTTATGTATAATTGCTTTCGTCCATTAAAAATCCGTCCATACCAACCTATTGATAAGGCAATATTCCGATGGGGCTTATAAATAATATAAGGATTAGCATTGCTACCTATAAAAGTTATTCCATCGTATAATTCATTGAAGTATTCGTTATTTCTTAGAAAGGATTGCATTTTTAAATTTAAATAAATATTTTTGGCTTTTAAACAGGTATCGTTATAATGTTCAATTTCAGTAGTATCTAATAAAAACTGAGCGCTTGAATAGTTTAAAAAACAAATAATAAATAAAAACAGTATAGAAAATCTACCATTCATTACGCAAAAATAGTTTTTTAGTCTTATTTTTAAAAAAAATTAAAAACAAACGCAACATTTTTGAAATTTATTCGTCTAATTAAGAAAACTTTAATATTTTCGCATAATATTTTAATAATTAAAATATGGAAATTCCTAGTAAATCAATTATTGTTCCTGTTGATTTCACCGAAAAAGCCGAGTATGCATTTCAGCATGCCATCATTATGTCGAAGTATGTAAACAGGGAAATTGTTATTTTGCATATCATAAAAAAAGATGCTGAACGCCCTCAGGCTTTAGTACGGCTTGAAGATTGGGGAAAACAAATGGAACAAAAATATCAGTACAAGTCGATACCAATTATCAAAAAGGGCGATATTTTTAAAGGTATAAAAACTACAGCCATTGAGATAAACGCTTTGATGATTATTATGGGATTGCACAATCCCAAACGAGCCATGAAAACCATTGTTGGCTCTAATATTCCTTTCTACTTGGTTCAAGAACAACCATATCGTGAAAAAATTATCGATGTTGTAGTGCCTTTCGATTACAATGAAAAAGCACGTGTTCAAATCAATTGGGTTATTCTACTATCTAAATATTTTCAATGTAACATTAATATTTTAAAACCATTTATCGAGAGCAATTACAAAAACGAGAAAATGAAGAAAAACATGTATTTTATTAAAAAAATGCTCGATGATAGAGAAGTTATTTACGGCGTTAGAACAGCCAAAAGAGGCGCTAAATTTAATGAAGCTATTTACGACTTTGCTAAAGAAATCAATGCTGATTTGATATTTATTATGTCATACGATTTTAAAAAGTTTATTCTCAAAGCCTCTAAGTTTGGGATGAAAGTACCGGTATTATGTATCAATCCGGCAACTAATACAACTATTCTGCCGGGTAAATACTAACTATTTTGAAAAAATAATTCTTTATTGACAATAGCACGTCGGTGAGTGCCTTCTCCAATTTTTCCTTTGCTGTCAAATGCTTCTACATTGAAGGTTATTTTGTTTTTAACTATTTCTATAATTTCGCATTTGCAAGTAACGATATCGCCAATATGAGTGGCTTTTAAATGTTTGATGCACACTTCAATGCCAACCGAAACCTCTGTTTGCTCGAGATAGGGCAGCAACAACTCGTTGCATGTTTGCTCCATAAAGGCTATCATAGCAGGTGTACTAAACACATCTACAAGACCAGAACCATACACTATTGCACTGTGTTTTGGTTCAACAGTCATCTTTTTTTCAAAAACAATGCCTTGGCCAAGGTTTGTTCTCATATTTCTTCATTAAACGGATTTTCGTAAACAGTTACTCCGGGCAGTTTTTCGTGTGTGGCAGCAAGGTAGTTACCAGATAAATTGCGTAACATAATGTACGTAAGAATATCAAAGCCCGAAAAAAATAACCAAATACTGCTTAAAACAAGCCATTCTGAATGGTTACAACAGTATGCTAGCCAAATCACTTGAAGCAAAATGAACGAAGGCAATATGAGTAGTAATTTGTAATAACCTATTTTTATAGGGTATTTGCTTTCGACATAAGGCATAAGCGTATGAATAGAAAAGCCTGCTTTAATAGCTGTCCATTTAACTTTAGCAAGCCTGTTAAGAATGAGGCTTTTAATGGCTTCTTGCAAGATTAATCCACCAAATAATACAGGTATAAAGAATTCGACATGAAAGATGCTTTTTTCTATTGCTGTTTTAAGAAATGTCCATTGATGATAAATGAGTCGCAAAGCCAATGAGTGAAGACAAAACCAACTAATAGCCCCAAAAAAAGAATATAAGTATCCTTTTTGTGAGCTAAATATAAGTTCTTTTTTGAAAAAATACTCTTCACTATGGTCAATATCATTGTTCATAAAGAAAAAACTGCCTCACCCATATAGGCAGTTGATGATTAAAAGTTATAGTAATTGTTTTCTATCAATCGATTTGCAATTCTTCGACGTGCTTCTTTCGCGTTGATAGGTTCGAATTGAGTGAGGTTTTGAATAGCCTTGTATAGTTTTTGAAACTCGTTGTTCGATGCAAACGAAGTAATAGCATTAATGCCACTGTTGTATATTTCGAGTGCAGCCTCTTGTATAAATGCGTCGAGCACATCTATATAAACCGACAATTCTTCGGATGACTTGAGTTTGGATAATTTTTTAACTCTTAAATAAAGCGATTCTGCTACAAATAGTTGTATGATCATATCGGCAATGTTCATCATTACTTCCTGTTCGGTAGAATATTGCTTGCCCAGTGTTTCGTATGCACAGTATTGAGTTAAGATAACGGCCTTTTTAAAATTTTCGATGATAGCAGCTTTTTTGTCAAAATAATCGCCTTCAAGAGAAGGACCTACAATTTGATCAATATTGTTGTAGAGTTCTTTTGCTATATTAAAAATAGGTGAGTCGCATTTTTTGGCAAGTTTAAGATACTGATCGGCTACTACCAAACGGTTGATTTCGTTAGTTCCTTCAAATATACGATTAATTCGTGAATCGCGATAACAACGATCGACTGGCATTTCGGCAGAGTAGCCCATACCTCCATGTATTTGTACAGCTTCGTCAACAATGTAATCGAGCGCCTCTGAGCCAAAAACTTTTAGTATAGCAGCTTCCATTGCATATTCGCCCAATGCTTCGAGGTAGGCTTCTTCTTTCTTTTTGCCTTTCGAAACCTCTTCATTTATTTTTTCGTCAACATAAGCAGATGTACGGTATAGTGCCGACTCATTAGCAAGGGTTTTAATAACTTGTTCGGCAAGTTTGTATTTAATTGCTCCGAAATTGCTGATGAGCGTTCCGAATTGTTTACGTTCGTTGGCATATTGTACCGAATGGTTTATGGCACGTTTCATAGAGCCAATCACATTAGCACCGAGTTTAATGCGACCAATATGTAGAATGTTTAGGGCAATTCGAAAACCTTCGCCACGTTTGCCAATCATGTTTTCTACGGGTATTTTGCAGTCGTTAAAAAATATCTGAACGGTGGACGACCCTTTAATGCCCATTTTGTGTTCTTCGGCTCCGAATGTAACACCGGGAGTATTGCGTTCGACCAGAAAGCAGCTTAAGATCTTATCGTTATCTACTTTGGCAAAAACGGTTAGTAAATCGGCAAATCCACCGTTGGTTATCCACATTTTTTGTCCATTGAGTATATAATGTTTACCATCTTCGGACAATGTGGCACGTGTTCTACCGCTGTTGGCATCAGATCCGGCTCCCGGTTCGGTTAAGCAGTAAGCAGTAAGCAATTCGCCTGAAGCAATTCGGGGTAAATATTTTTGTTTTAATTCCTCGCTGCCATAATACAACAAAGGTAAGGCTCCAATACCAGTATCGGCAGAGTAAGCTACTGCATAAGAATGACCAGCACCAAGAACATCGGCGGCTATCATCGATGTAACGAAAGACTGACCAAAACCACCATATTCTTCGGGAATGGATAAACCTAGCAAACCAAGTTCACCGGTTTTTTTTAATAAACTAACCATCAGCCCTTTTTCTTGTGCGTCTATGCGATCGAGATTCGGAAATACTTCTTTTTCGAGAAAATCTTTACACATATCTGCAATCATTCGTTGCTCTTCAGTAAATTCCTCAGGAATAAAAGCATTTGAATTTTTTACCGAGTGTACTAAAAATTCGCCGCCTTTTAAATGATTTTTAATTTCCATTTGAATTTTTTTTTTACGTTTCTGGCACAAAGTTATAAATTTTTAATAGATACGATATGCAATCAGATACATGCAAGACGTTACGAAGGGTAATTTATTTGAATATGCAATTCGTTTAATTGTTCTATACTAATGGTTGAAGGTGCATCGATCATCATATCGCGTGCGGCTTGATTTTTAGGGAATGCGATGTAATCGCGAATGCTTTCGGTGCCACCAAATAGAGCACAAATACGGTCGAATCCAAGAGCTATGCCGCCGTGAGGTGGTGTTCCAAATTCGAAGGCATGAAGCAAAAAACCAAATTGTTGTTGGGTTTCTTCGTTTGTAAAACCGAGGACATTAAACATAGTTTGTTGCAATTCTCTGGAATGAATTCTTATGGAACCTCCACCTATTTCAATACCATTAATAACTAAATCGTAAGCATTGGCTCTAACTTGTGCTGGATTTGTTTTTAGCAATGAAATGTCTTCTTTTTTGGGTGAGGTAAATGGGTGATGCATGGCATAATAGCGTTGGGTTTCGTCGTCCCATTCGAGTAAGGGAAAATCGACTACCCACAAAGGAGCATAAACATTTGGCGATCGTAAGCCAAGACGATTACCCATTTCGAGCCGTAGTTCACTCATGGCTTTGTATGTTTTTTTTCGGTTGCCCGATAAGATAAGTACCAGGTCGCCAATTTGAGCATTGCAAAACAGAGCAATTTGTTTTAATTCGTCTGGTGAGTAAAATTTGTCGAACGACGATTTTATTTCGTTGTTGCTATAACGGATATAAGCTAAGCCACTCATTCCTATTTGAGGGCGTTTTACAAATTCGGTCAATTCGTCTATTTGTTTACGTGTATACGATGCGGCTTGTGGTACTACTATTGCTAAAATGACTTCGCTGTTGTCAAATATTTGAAAACCTTTACCCTGAACTATTTTAGAGATATTGTTTATGGTCATACCAAAACGAATATCGGGCTTATCGGTTCCATATTTTTCAATGGCTTCCTGATAGGTTATTTTAGGAAAATCATCAAATTTAATATTTTTTTCAGTTGTAAATAGATGTTTAATAAGTCCTTCGAACATGTTTAACACATCTTCCTGTTCGACGAACGACATTTCGCAGTCTATTTGTGTAAATTCGGGTTGACGGTCAGCTCTTAAATCCTCATCACGGAAGCAACGTACTATTTGAAAATAGCGGTCGAATCCGGCAACCATGAGCAGCTGTTTAAAGGTTTGTGGTGATTGAGGCAGAGCGTAAAATTCGCCGGGGTGAAGTCGTGAGGGAACGACAAAATCGCGTGCTCCTTCGGGAGTTGATTTTATAAGAAATGGGGTTTCTATTTCCAAAAAGCCATTTTGGTCGAGATATTTGCGTGTTTCTCTTGCTAATCGATGACGAAGCTCAATGTTTTGTTTTAAGGGTTGGCGACGCAGGTCGAGATAGCGATACTTCATACGCAAATCTTCGCCACCATCGGTATTTTCATCGATGGTAAAGGGTGGAGTAGCCGATTCGTTAAGTATAACGAGCTCATTTACCTGTATTTCGATGTCACCGGTAGGTAGTTTTGGGTTTTTCGATTCGCGTTCGATAACTGTCCCTTTGGCAAGTATGACATATTCACGACCGATTTTATCAACTATTTGAAGAATGCTATTGTCGGTTTTGTTTTTCTCGAACATGAGTTGTGTTATTCCGAATCTATCACGCAGATCAATCCAAATGATATTGCCTTTGTCGCGTTTTCGTTGAACCCATCCGGTTAATGTAACATTTTTGCCAATGTCGCAAATTCTTAATTCTCCACAAGTGTGTGTTCGTAACATATTTTTTGCTGCTAAGGTAGTTATTTTTTTATTCTCCGTAATCGTAGTCACGTCTTTTATCGGGCACATAGCGTTCTTCAGGCTTTTTTCCCGATATGGTACGTATTAATTTGCCATCTTTGAATATAGCATCGAAAATTACTTTTCCGTTAGGTTCGTAATAGGTTGTTCGTCCGTGTTTTACCCCATGATGATATTCAACTATACTTTCAACGGGTCCCATAGGATAGTAAGTTTTCCAGGTACCATGAGGCTTTCCGATTTTGTAATACTCTTCGCGCAACAATTCTCCGCGTTGGCTGTAATATAGCCATTTCCCAACTTTTTGGTTGTTGATGTATTCGCCAATCATATTAGGTTTGCCGTTTTCGTGGTAGGTTTCAAACTTTCCATGCAGTTTATTGTTTCTTTTGTTTTCAATTCTCATTATTTTTCCATTGGGCCAGTAGTAAGTAACCTTTCCTTCGGGAACAGTGTCTTTGTAAAAGATTTCGTACTTTAAATTACCATTTTCCCAGTAGCCTTTCCACCATCCAGTCATTACTCCATTTTCAAAAGATCCTTCCATTTTTACTTTGCCGTCTTCGTACCAGCTTATCCAGTAACCTACTTCCTTGCCCATGTCCATAGTGCCTTCGTGTTCTTTCTTTCCGTTTTCATAATATACGGTAAGCTTGCCATGTTTAACACCATCTTTAAAATTAACTATCTTCCATATACTATCGTTTGCATACCAATATACCCATGTGCTGTCCATTTTTCCATTTTTGTAATACCCTTCGTTGCCTTTTTTGCCGTCGGTTCGCCAGTAAGTCCATTTACCTTCCTGCACGTCGTTTATAAAATAACCTTCCATATCTTTCTTGCCGTCTTGATGATACCATACGGCATAACCGTTTTTCAATCCGTTGCTGAATGTGATTTTCGATTCTATTTGACCGTTTAAATAATATTTAGTATGTACCCCGTCTCGCAAGTCTTTCTTAAATACACCTTCCATTTTCTTATTTCCATTGTCGTAGTAAAATATCCACCATCCTTCTTTGAGACTGTCGATAAGTGTTCCTTCCATTTCGATTTGTCCATTCGGATACCACGAAACATTTTTACCATTGACGTAATTAAGTTCCGATTGCAGCTTTCCATTTTTAAAATAACGTTTCCATGTCCCGGTATGTTTTCCGTCTTTAAGATAACCGACTATTTCAGTATTACCATTTTCAAAAAATGATTCGAACTTACCGTTCTCGACACCATTTTTGTATTCTCCGCGTTCTTTTATTTTTCCGTTTGGATGATATTCGATGTAATAGCCATTGCCATTAATTAGTGTTTGCATTCCATCGGGCAACCAAAAGTTTTGTAACGAGCAGTTGCCAAGCTTGCATTTCATTTCTTTTTTCTTTTGAGCATTGTCGTAGTAGTATGTCCATAAGCTATCTTTTTTATCGTATTTAAAAAAGCCTATTACTTTGGGTTGTCCGTTTTCGTACCATTCGAAGTATGGTCCGGTTTTCATGCCGTAGCGTATATAACCCTCATTTTCTTTTTTACCATTGGGGTAATAATAGGTCATTCGACCGTGAATATTGCCATTTACAAATTCGATCTCTTGCTTCAGTTTGCCCGTCTGATCGTAGTATTTCCACAGACCATATTCAGCTCCATTTTTCATGATCCCTTCGCTGGCTTTTTTACCATTTTTATGATAAGTTATTATGGTATCTTGTGCAAAGATTGAAATGTGAAATTGCACAAATGTCAGTATGCTAATAAGCAAGTATTTTTGCATACGATTTTTTCAGGTAAAGTAAATTGAATTATTTGCCTTGGGCAATATCTAAATTGATGTATTTATTAACATAATTTTAAACGTTTTCAGGGTGTTTAAGAAAATAATGGTTGTTGATATACATAATAAACAATTTACTTTCGTCGTATTTATTGTTTAACATATCAATCCACCAGTATTTATAGCTTACTTTATTATGATTTTGGTCAATACCGTCAAAGATTATGTAATGAGTAGAATCTGTTTGCCTTGTTCTGGCTTTAACATAACCTATCGGCATTACAATGTACTTTTTTATATCGGTTATAAGAATATAATCGGGTGCTAGTAAAATATAATCTACTGGTGCAGAAAAGCAATTATTTTTAATTTTTTCGATAAATGCTAATTCCTGATTACTCAAATGCGTAGTATCGTAAAGTCGAATATATTTAAAGTTTGGGTTGGGTTTATGTTTCCACGGAAATTTTTGAAAAAGAGTGTAATATTCGTTGTTATGTTTGTATTCCCATAAAGCCTTAATGAGTGATATGTAAAACTTTCTTTCTTCATCGTTTTTATAGTTTAATTTATATCCATACGAACCTTCGTATATTGATATAGAGAGTGAATCGATAAACTCGTCGTCAGGAAAGTATTCTAATAATTCATTTCTTGTAAAATCAGGTATGTGAATATTTATAGAATATTTTTTATTATTTAAATGGATAGAACTATGGATTTCTTTTCCGGTGGCACTTAGATTGGCAGAAATGGTAGCCTTATAAGGTTCTAATAAATTTATAGTCTTATGTTTATCCCAATTTAAAGTTGTATTATCAAATGAAATATATTTCGATTTCATAAATTTTTGTGGTATTTTCCAATAAGACTTATATAAGACAACAGAAAGAACGAAAGTAATGATGCCACTCCATATCCAGCCTAAACTTCCGAGTAGATTTAAAACCGTTGTATTTTTATAATTAAAACAATAATAAAGACAATACGGTACACCTAACCAGATTGCTAAAAAAACTGATAAAAAGAATATCGTTGGTATAATGATGGTAATCCATGAAGAAATGTATTTAATGACAATTTTCATAGTGCCATATTATTTAAACAAATTTAATAAAGTATTATTTATAGAAATAGAAAATTTAAGATAAGACATTATTTTTTTAACTTATCATACATTATTTCTTTTTTTGTGAAAAACAAAAAAGTCATATAAATTTGTAAAAAAAATGCCTATGAAATCGTTATTTATCTTTTTAAGTTTAGCAATAAGCTTTAGTGTTTTTGCTCAGAGTACTATACCAAACCCGAATTTTGAGCAGTGGAGCGCCGGAAATCCAGTAGGTTGGCAAACTTCTAATTCGTTTACCCAGCAATTTGGTGCTACAACTGTATCGCAAGAAGCTGTTAATCCATATCAAGGAAATTTTGCAGTTAGGTTAGAAACGAAAAGTGTTTTCGGGTACAGTATTGCCGGATTAATAACGAATGGACAGATAAGTGTCAATGTAAATCAAACTCCTCCAGTAACTATTTTAGGGGGTACACCTTTTACAGCTCGTCCTAACAGGTTTAAGGGATATTACCAGTACCAACCCGGAGCTAATGATTATTGTATGATAGTAGCCTTATTGTTAAAGCGTAATCAGAGTACAAATACCTTTGATACTGTTGGAGTAGCGCAATTTTTAAATACTGCAGCTGTTAATTCGTGGACTTTGTTTGATGTTCCTTTTAACTATGCTCTTGGCGATTCGCCCGATACTATTCAGGTGATTGCTATTTCGTCTAATCCCGACGCTTCGGTTGTAGGAAGTGTTTTGTTACTCGATAGCTTGCATTTTGAGGGAGGGACAGTTTCGGTTGCCTCACAATGGCTACCTGCAAAATTTTATGTTTGGTACAATTCGGCTGAAAAAATTATAACAGTTCAACCAAGCAGCTCAAATGCTGATAATACTATTAGTATTTACGATGTTTTAGGCAACAAAGTTTATGAAACATCGTTGATCAATAAATCAAGTTGTATAAACATACCTGTTCACAATTGGCAAAAGGGAATTTATTTTGTGAATGAAAGCAAAGAAAAGGCTTCTGTGAAAAAAATTTTGGTGTATTAGGGATTTAGTTCACAACAATTTTAAAAGAATTACTTAATAATTCGAAGTGTTTGTTGGTACATTGATATTCTTCAACGGGTAATATTATTTGTTTATTTTGAAACCGTGGTACAATATGATTGGTTGTAACGGCAATAGTAGCTTCGGCTGGTACTTTGTAGCCATCTGTAGTTTTAATAACGTCGATGTAATATTCGCAATATAATTGTCGTGCGAAATATTTGCCTTTAGAAATGTTGATAGGAATATTGTTATACCACATAATATCACCATCGATACAGAAAAAATGATGGTATATAGATTTTAAAATACAAGCTGGTTTAGGATGTTCAGGATAAAAAATAGTTTTGGCAGATTCTATTTCAGAGGTAAATTTTTCATAGGAAAAGTTTTGTATCTCAGATTGAAACTGCGATAGTAATGAAACGTCTGTTAAAACATATCGTTTGAAAATGTGTACATTAGGTAATTGTTTAAGAAAATCTTCAAATGTAGCTGAAGGTGTACTTTGTAAAGAAATGACAAGAATAGATTTTTGATCGTTAGCATGTTTTTTATGAATGGTTGCGCATATAATTTTTCCTAAGTTAGATTTGGTTAAATTTAAGTGATAAGAATATATTAGGTCTTTAATTTCTTGAAATTCTATTTGCTTTGGCAGTTGTAATCCTAAAATAAATTGGATGGAATTTTTCATAAAGGATTACTTTTTAGTTAATGTCACAAAGTTATACTGAAAAAACAATATCTTTTAGCAAAGTTGATAAAATATATGAAACAATTTATTAACAATTTTTATATGTTGATAAAAGTCAATGACTAAGAGAACCACGATGCAATGTTAAATGTGTTCAATGCTGTTTGATGTTTGTAGTTGAATTCGTTGGTCTTTAGGTTGTAGATATAATCGTTTTGCATGGTTTTATGATGTTTGATTATTTCTTTGATGCTATCTATAATATAGTCCATTTCGTTGTTGGTATTAGTTGGATGTAGCGATAGTCTTACCCATCCGGGTTTTTCGGACAAATCGCCGTGGTTAATTTTTTCGGTAATGGCTTTCGATTTTTCGTACGAAACTTCGAGCAGGTAGTGTCCGTATGTTCCGGCGCAAGCACATCCACCACGTGTTTGGATGCCAAAATAATCGCTCAGTAAACGTACAAACAGATTGTAATGTATATCGGGATGGTAAAAAGAAAAAACAGGCAAACGATGTTTGTGTTCGGGAGCAAGGATTTTAATACCTTCTATTTGATTAAATTTTTCAAACATATATTGAGCCATATAAGTTTCGCGTTCTTTTATTTTTTCAACACTCATTTGTTCTTTTAATTGTATAGCAAGTGCAGCTTTTATGGTTTGCAAGAATGCAGGTGTGCCTCCATCTTCTCGGACCTCTATATTGTCAACAAATTTGTACTCTCCCCATGGATTTGTCCAATCTACGGTGCCACCGCCGGGTTGGTCGGGAATAGGATTGTGATACATGTTACGGTCGAAAATCAGGATACCACTCGAGCCCGGTCCTCCTAAAAATTTATGAGGCGAAAAAAAGATGGCATCGAGTTTTTCGAATGAATTGGAGGGATGCATGTCGATATGCTCGTAAGGTGCCGATGCAGCAAAATCGACAAAACAGAGTCCTCCGTGCTCGTGCATAATGCGGGCAATTTCGTAATAAGGTGTGTGAATCCCTGTAACATTTGAACATGCTGTTATAGAAGCAATTTTGAATGTACGGTCTTTGTATTTTTTAAGCTTTTCTTTCAAATCGTTAATATCGACAAGCAAATCGGAAGTAGGTTTAATGATTTCTACATCGGCATTGCATGCATACCACGACGTGTGGTTTGAATGATGCTCCATGTGCGTAATGAAAACAACGGGGCGTTCTCGTTGCTTGAGGCAATCGTGCTGCATAATCATGCCACAATGTCGCAACCCAAGTATTCGCTGAAATTTATTGATGACGGTGGTCATGCCTGAGCCTGCTGAAATAATAACATCGTTTTCGCTGGCATTGACGTGTTTTTTTATAATTTTTTGAGCCATGTGGTAAGCAAGGGTCATTCGTTTTCCGGTTTCGCTGGTTTCGGTATGTGTATTGGCTACAAACGGACCTATTTGGTGCGATAGTTTGTCTTCTATAGGTTTGTACAATCGTCCGCTTGCAATCCAGTCGCCGTAAACAATTGTTTTTTCTCCGTAAGGACTTTGAAATGTTTGGTTTATACCTATTATATTCTCTCTATACGGTATGAAATAAGATTCAAGCATGAGATGAGTATTTTTTTGGGCAAAAATAATTTTATTTACCAAAAAATGTGTTACCTTTGTATTGGAAAAGCTTGTTTAATTGAAATTTACTTTCTTTTAAACCCTGCCTTTTCATGTTTTTTATTAACTTTTTAAATTTTTTATTTTTATGAACATTTTTGTTGCAAATCTGAATTTTAAAATTCAGGACGGTTATTTAAGAGAACTTTTCGAAAACTATGGCGAAGTTCAATCTGCAAAAGTCATTATGGACCGCATGACAGGTCGTTCAAAAGGCTTTGGCTTTGTAGAAATGATGAACGATGATGAAGCTTTAACAGCCATTGACGAACTCAATGGGAAGGAAGTTATGGGTAAGACGTTAGTCGTCAAAGAAGCACACGAACGAAAAAGGTAAATTCATAAAATTTTTATGAAAAAAAGGGGATATGATCCCCTTTTTTTATTTTTGCAGTATGTTGAAAGTTTCGTTTCAACAAACATTTATCGAAGTTGGTCTCGATGAGGCAGGCAGAGGCTGTTTGGCAGGTCCTGTTTATGCTGCAGCAGTTATTTTGCCCAATTGTAAACTCATTGACGAATTGACCGAATTGAATGATTCAAAGAAATTAACAGAAACCAAGCGTTACGAGTTAAGAGAAATTATTCAATCGGTAGCCGTAGATTATGCTGTTGCTTTTTGTACAAATGAGGAGATCGATCGTTGGAATATTTTAAGGGCAAGTATGATGGCCATGCATCGTTGTTTGGATAAGCTTAAAGTACAACCCGAATTTATTGTGGTCGATGGCAATCGTTTTTATCCATACAAAACGTTAACCTTTAAAACTATTGTAAAAGGCGATGCACAATATATGAACATAGCCGCAGCTTCGGTACTAGCCAAAACATATCGTGATGATTTTATGATTGCTTTGCATGAGGAATATCCTATGTATGGTTGGAACGAAAATAAAGGTTATCCTACTCCATTTCATGTTAAAGCAATAGATAAATATGGGCTTTCGCCATATCATCGGCGTACGTTTCATCTAAAAAGTCAACAATTAAAGTTATTTTAAGTTAGCTCTTATGTAAAATATTTCTTAAAATGATCGAAAAAATTCTTATCTTTTTTAGCATTTTCGGGCTTAAAATTTTCTGATTCATCGAGTTTTTCGAGCAATTTTCTTTCTTCTTTTGAAATGTTGGTTGGGATGTAAACAACTACACGAACAATAAGGTCACCTCGCTGATAGCCATGAACATCGGGTAGTCCCTTGCCTCTAATTCGCAGAAGTTTACCGGATGTTGTTCCTGGTTCAATTTTGAGTTTAATTTTTCCTCCATCGATGGATGGAATTTCGGCTGTAGTGCCAAGTATAGCTTGAGGTACAGAGATAATAAGGTTATATATAAGATTGTTGTCTTCGCGAGTGAAATCGGGGTGTTTTTCTTCCTCAATTTGTATAATTAAGTCGCCGGGAATACCACCGTGTCGTGCAGCATTTCCCTTTCCCGACATGGAGAGTTGCATACCTTCTGCTACGCCGGCAGGTATATTGATAGTAATAATTTCTTCGCTGTGTACAATGCCTTCGCCTGCACAATGGCTGCATTTAGAGGTAATTATTTTACCTTCGCCATGACAGTTGGGACATGGTGTGGTGCTTTGCATGTGTCCCAAAATGGTACGTGTAACACGAGTAACGTAGCCACTCCCATGGCATGTTTGACATGTACGATACGAATTACTATCTTTTGCACCTGTACCATGACAGTAGGGACAGGTTACTAGTTTTTTTACTTTTATTTTTTTTTCTACTCCGTTAAGAATCTCTTGATAATTGAGTTTAACGCGAATACGTAAGTTAGTACCTTTGTTGACACGTTGACGCGAAGAGTTTGAACCAAAACCACCGAAGCCTCCAAAACCGAAATCGGCAAATATGTCGCCAAATCTACTAAAGATATCGTTAAGGTCGAATCCTTCAAAGCCACCGGTACCAGCACTTCCGTGTACTCCAGCATGTCCAAATTGGTCGTAACGACGTCGTTTTTCATCGTCGCTTAGTACATCGTACGCTTCGGCAGCTTCTTTAAACTTCTCTTCGGCCTCTTTATCGCCGGGGTTTCGGTCGGGGTGATATTGTAAAGCCTTTTTGCGATAAGCTTTTTTGATTTCTTCTTTGGTAGCATTTCTGGGTACTTCCAGTATTTCGTAGTAGTCTCGTTTGGTCATATTATTATTCTCCTACAACTACTTTTGCAAATCGAATTACTTTGTCGTGTAGTAAATAACCTTTTTGAATTACATCAATTACTTTGCCTTTCATTTCTTCGCTGGGAGCAGGAAATCGAGTTATTGCTTCGTGATAATCGGTGTTAAAATCATTATTTTTGGCTTCGATTTCTTTTACACCTTGTTGTTTCAAAAATTCGTAAAATTTATTGTTAATAAGTTCAATGCCTTGCTTGATGCTTTCTAAATCGCTCGTTTCTTTAATGGAAGACTGCGCTCGTTCGAAATCGTCTAATATGTTGATGAGTTGTGTAATAACGTTTTCGCCACCGAACTTTAACAATTCCGTTTTTTCTTTTAATGTGCGTTTTTTGTAATTGTCAAATTCGGCAGCAAGACGTATATATTTGTCATTAAGTTCGTTGTATTTTTCTGTCAATTTTTCAATTTCCTGTTTTAGTTTTTCTTCCTCGCTTTCGGATTTCTTTTTTTTCTTTTTCGTATTGCTTTTTTCAGTGTTTTCGGACTTGTTTGTTGCAACTTGTTCTATGTTTTCTATTATTTCTTTATTTTCGCTCATACCAAAAATTTTTTTTCTAAACTAACAAATTTTCTGCCATAAGTACTATGACGACAAAGTGTCAGTGTTTAATGTTTCCCAGAGTAGGCGTTTTAGTCTTTGAATATTTTTTTGCGTAACAGACGAAACAATGATGCTTGTATTGTTTATTTCTTTGAGTTTTAGTAATATCTGTTTTTCCTCTTCGTTCGATAAAAGATCGGCTTTGGAGATGGCTATAATACGTTTTTTCTGTAATAATTGTGGATTATATTGACGTAATTCGTTAAGCAGTATGTTGTATTCGTTTAGAATATTTTCAGAGTTGGCCGGAATTAAGAATAGTAAGATGGAGTTCCGTTCTATATGTCGAAGAAATCTTATTCCTAAACCTTTTCCACGGTGTGCTCCTTCGATGATTCCCGGAATATCGGCCATTACGAATGAGTGTATGGTGTCGACGTTCACGATGCCTACATTTGGTTTGAGAGTGGTAAAGGGGTAGTCGGCTATTTTTGGTCGGGCTGCCGAAACCGTGGCAAGTAAGGTACTTTTGCCAGCATTGGGGAAGCCAACAAGCCCAACATCGGCCAGAATTTTGAGTTCGAGCTGAACCCACATTTCTACGCCCGGTTCGCCGGGTTGAGCAAAGCGGGGTGTTTGCATGGTGGGCGATTTGAAGAAAGCATTTCCTTTTCCACCTCTACCACCGTATGCGATAATGGCTTGTTGGTTGTGTTCGGTAATTTCGGCAATGATTTCTTTTGTTTCGTCGTTTCGAGCAATGGTTCCCAGTGGTACTTCGATGATGATGTCTTCGGCATCGGCTCCGGTTTTATGGTTGGAGCTACCATTTTCGCCATCTTTTGCAATAAAGTGCTTATGATAGCGAAGATGTAAAAGTGTCCATAAGTTTCTGTTGCCTTTGAGGATAATGTGTCCGCCTCTTCCTCCATCGCCGCCGTCGGGTCCTCCTTTGCGTGTAAAGCGGTCGCGATGAAAATGTATGCTACCTGCTCCACCTTTGCCCGATTTTACGAATATGCGAATGCTGTCAACAAAATTATCATCGCCCATTGAATCTTATTTACATTTGGAGTATTTATCGATATGTTCGCATATTTCTGTAAATACAGCTTCTTCCGATTGCATGCCGTTAATGAAGAAAGCTTTATCTTGTTTTTTGTAATAATCAATAACAGGTGCAGTTTGTTCTTTGTAAACTTTAATGCGGTGTTCGATAATATGTGGTTCGTCGTCTTTTCTTCCTTCAATTTTAGCTCTATTAAGCATGCGTTTGAGTAACTCCTGATCGGTAACTTCGAGTATTATCATAATACAGATGGTTCGTTTTCTATGTTGTAGCATATTGTCGAGGGCTTTGGCTTGTGCTACTGTTCGAGGAAAACCATCGAACACAAAGCCTTTAACATTTTGATGGGTGTTAAATAGCTCTTCTATCATGCCTATGATAACGTTGTCGGGGACGAGTTCGCCCTTTTCGATGTAATGCTGTGCTATTCGACCAAGTGGTGTTTGTTCTTCTATTTCTTTTCGCAGTAAATCGCCTGTTGATAGATGTTTTAATCCATAGTGCTGGATTAGTTTTTTCGATTGCGTTCCTTTCCCCGAGCCGGGGGGACCAAATAACAAGATATTTAACATATATGGATCATTTTATTTGACTAAAGTATAAATTTCGGGCAGATTTCTACCATATCCGTCGTAGTCTAATCCATATCCGATAATGAAGTTGTTAGGTACTTCTATGCCAACATAATTAAGTGGAATTTGTTTTTTATAAGCCTGAGGCTTGAACAAAAAGGTTGCTATTCGAATGTCGGCAGGTTCAAAACCTTTGAGCTGACAAATAATAGTGTCGAGGGTTTCGCCTGTATCTACAATATCTTCTATTACGATAACTATCTTATCGCGTAAATTTTCATTTATACCAATAAGACTTTTAACAACACCTGTGGACGATGTTCCCTGATAGGAAGCTAATTTTAAGAATGTAATTTTGCAAGGCAGTTCTATTTGTTTGAATAAATCGGAAGCAAACATAAATGAGCCGTTCAGAATGCCAATAAAAACAATTTCTTTTTTGATGTTTTTTAAATCGTTGTTGAGTTGGTTGGCTATTTTGTTAACTGCTTCCTGAATGGTAGATGAGGGAATACTTAATTCGAATTCTTTGTCTAATATTTTAATTCGTTTTGTCATTTTTGTACCTTAAACAATTAAATTATCGAATAACTCAAAATCTATGTAAAAATACAAAATTTTACGTTACAAAATTTTTTTAGGTATGTTGCTGTAAAAAACTTTCTATCCCATTGCACAAAGCAATAATATCCTGTTCGTTGGTAAAAATATTTACCGAGGCACGAATGAAGTTGTTTCTTAGTGCAACGATAACATTTTTGTGTTTTAAAAAATTTATTAGTTCTGTGTTCTTGTTTTCGCCAATTGTAAACGATACGATAGCAGATCGTTCGAAGAAATTGTTTACAGGACTTATGAGGTTGATGCCTGAATCTTGTAGTCGTTGTATGAGTATAGTAGTCATTTTTTCTATGTGTTGTATAATGTTTTCTGTGCCGATACCGGTTAAAAAGTTGAGTACATCGCTTATTACAATTCGGTTTTTAATATTGTAGCTACCGAACTGGTATTGCTGAGCTGATGTCCTAAGAGCGAATGGCTTGTTTTTTGAGGTGTAGATGAAATCGTTGTGGTAGCTGGTATCAACCGAAAACCATCCTGCAATGGGAGTCGGGTATTGTTTGCGAAAGTCGGGTGTTGTGATAAACAGGGTGCCAATATGTCCGCAGAATCCCCACTTATGCAATGAGCAAGTTAGCACATCAATATGGTATTTTTGCATGTCAATAGGAAATAGAGGAAAGGCTTGTGTTGCATTTACAACAAACAGAATATTTCGTTTTTTTAGTTCGTAGCCAAGTTGCTCGATATTGAGGCGAAATCCGGTGCTATACTGTACGTACGAAACCACAACGGCTTTTGTGTTTTGGTCGCAATGTTGCAAAATAGATTCGATGCTGTAACGATGTTGTTGATGAGGTACATAGCGCATTTCGATGTTTAAGTATTCAAACGGAACACTGTTCGATGGGAATTCTTCTTCGAGGCTAACGATGTTGAATTTCTCATGTTTGCGAAGCAATGATAGCCCAATAAGCGACATGGCCAGCGAGTTGTTTTCGACAAAAACAATATTTTCGGCTTCGGTATTAAGATGTTTTGCAATTTGTTGGTATGTGTTTTTTAGTTGTTCGATATCTTCTTTCCACCTGAAATCGCCTTCATTAAGCAACGATTCGTAATTGGATACGTATTTTTGAAAAATAAAATCGGGTAAAGGGCTTAACCCTGCACTCTGAAAGTAATGATAATTTTTACAAACCGGAAAATGTTTGCGAATGTTGTTCATATTTTTTTTGGCAAATTAAGTGATAAATATTCATATTTGGCAAAATATTGTAGCTAATTTTGCTTATATTTGTGTCGTTAAGTTTCTTATTTAAGAATTTCATGAGATTGTTTTTAGTTTTATTGGGCTTAATAATTATCTCATATTCAGCACATGCCGGAAATGAGAACTGGTCGCTTGGTGCAAAGCAGGCTGGTATGGGATTTACTGGTATTGTTTATACCGATGTATGGAGTTCGTCGCATAATCAGGCAGGTTTGGCACGTTTGACAGTCCCGTCATTGGGAATCTATCACGAAAATAGGTTTTTACTGAACGAAATGAGTCTTAAAGCCTTTAGTTTTGCTTTTCCAACAGAAGAAGCGGGTACTTTTGCCGTCGATTTATGGCATTTTGGATATGCTAAGTATTACGAAATGAAAACAGGAATTGCTTATGGGATGATGATTGGCGAAAAATTATCTATTGGTGCTAAGCTTAATTACTTGCATACCCATTTTGCCGAACTGTATGGTCAAAAGGGGACGGTTGTTGCAGAAACAGGTTTTCTGCTTGAACCGACAGAAAATTTATTTATAGGCGGACATATTTATAACCTTACTCGTTCGAAATTGGCAGTTTACGACGATGAGCGTGTGCCTACAATTCTTAAATTTGGTGTTGGATATCGTTTTTCGGAAAAGTTGTTTATGGTAACCGAGGTAGAAAAAGATTTGCTCTACAAGATAATTTATAAAGTTGGCATCGATTACATGTTCTTGAATAATGTTTTTGTACGTGCTGGTGCAACCACATCACCCGATAGAATGACTTTTGGTTTGGGCTACCAGTACCGAAAATTACGTGCCGATATTTCATTTTCATATCATCAGGTTTTAGGTTTTTCGCCGCATGTAGGTATTGTTTACAATTTAAAGACTGAAAATACTGCAAATAAAGCCAATTAGTCATGCAAAAATTGTTCATAATATGGTTAGTGGCTCTATTGATAGCATTAAATTCTAGTGGGCAGGAAAAACCAGTGCAAACAACTGAAGAAATTATTGAAAATTATATAGAAGAGATATCTTCGAATACTGATAAAGAAATAGATTTAACAACTTTATACGAAGATTTAACTTTTTATTTGAATGAGCCTCTAAACTTGAATATAGCAACAAAAGATGATTTGGAAAAATTGCAACTGCTCAGCGAGTTTCAGATTGAAAATTTTATAAAATATCGGAATGATTTTGGTCAATTACTGAGTATATACGAATTGCTCAACATTAATGGCTTTAACGAAGAGTATGTAAGACTTATTTTACCATTTATTACCATTGAAAAAGTGGAACCATTTTTGTCTTTCGATCCTAAAAAAGCAGTTCAGTATGGTCGTCATCGTGTTTTTTTACGTAGCAAGCGAGTCTTGCAGACTCAAAAAGGCTATACATCTATTAGCGATTCGGCTCTGGCAGCGAGTCCAAATTCTCGTTATCTAGGTAGTCCTTGGCATTTTTATACACGATACCAGTACACATACAAAAATAAAGTAGCATGGGGATTTACGGCAGAAAAAGATCCGGGTGAGGAGTTTTTTAAAGGTACACAAAAGCGAGGCTTTGATTTTTATTCGGGTCATTTAATGGTAAAAGGCATTGGTCCTCTGAAAACCATTGTGCTGGGTGATTATCTGGCACAGTTTGGGCAGGGACTTGTGATATGGTCGGGATATACGTTTGGCAAGTCGTCGATGGTTACCAGTACAAGAAAACGTGCTCAGGGGTTAAAAAAATATAGCAGTGCTGACGAAAACCTTTTCTTGAGGGGAGCTGGCGTTACATTGACATACAAGAACTTAGACTTTACAACTTTTGTGTCGAAAAAGCGAATTGACGCTAATATTACTGTGGTAGACTCGTTGACCGGTGAAGTCGAAGAAGTAAGCAGTCTTCAAACCAGCGGATTACACTCTACACCTGCAGAAATAGCCGACAGAAAAGCGTTAGGTGAGACCATCTATGGTGGTAACATTACGTTTAATCACAAAACTTTTAGAATGGGAATGACGGGAATTACGTATCAGTTCTCATCCAATTTGGTTAAAACTACCAGACCTTACAATCAGTTTGAATTTTCGGGCAAGCAAAATTCGAATATTGGAGTTGATTATCAATTTGTCATAAAAAACAGCGTAACTTTATTTGGCGAGGCAGCCATGTCGCAAAATGGTGCACGGGCATTTTTAAATTCAATGTTGTTTAGTTTGTCTCCGCAAACTACTATGGCTATTTTGCATCGTTACTACGAACGTAATTATCAAGCTCTGTATGCCCAATCGTTTGGCGAAAACACTAACGTAATGAATGAGTCGGGGTTGTATGTAGGTGCTATCGTATTGCCTTATGCCAAATGGAGAATATCGGCATACTACGATATGTTTTCGTTTCCGTGGATGAAATTCGAGACGTACGCACCAACGAAAGGACATGATTATTTAGCCGAATTGTCGTACACACCTATTCGAAGAGTTTCGATGTATTTGCGTTACCGAAACAAAAACAAGCCATCGAATATTCCATCGTCTATACCGCAAATTATTAACGGTATTCAGGATGTTACTACGCAGCGGGTGCGTTATCATATTGCTTATCGCGTGAATCGTTTTCTTGAATTTAGAAATCGCATCGAGTGGGTAGAGTATGCTACCGAATTTAAAAAAGATCATGGTTTGTATTTTTATCAAGATGTACTATATAAACATCAGCGAATACCTTTAAACATTGCATTTCGTTATGGTATTTTCGATACCGATTCGTACGATTCG
>CALGPK010000010.1 GCA_937960415.1 uncultured Bacteroidales bacterium
GTTTGAGTGTAAGTGCTATTGATAAAAATCTACTTTACTGCTTAGCAAGAACTTTCGACTTTGCTATTTTTTCTCCCGACTTCGTCACTTTTTTAAAAAATTTCGGTTTTTGAAAAATTTAACAAATTGACATACAGCGACTTATGTTTTTATGGTTTAAAAAAACTGGTTTGTAGTGCCTATACGATTTTGTATGTGTTTGTATATCAATAAATTAGGTATAAAAAGTGACGAAGTCGGGAAGAATAAAATACTCTGTGCCCATCCGTGCCCTCTGTGGTGAAAAAAAGTCTAACCACGGAGAGCACAGAGATACACAGAGAAAAAAAACTCTGTACCTTCTGTGGTGAAAAAAATCTAACCACAGAGAACACAGAGATACACGGAGAAAAAGAAGAATAAAATCCTCCGTGCTCTCTGTGGTGAGAAAAAAAATCATTACGATTATTTACTTGCAGTAATCCCGATTGGAAATCTTTAGCCAGAGATTGTGTATGCCTTGCAAATGCCTTCGTCACTTTTTTAAAAAATTTCGGTTTTTGAAAAATCTAATAAATTGACATACAGCGACTTATGTTTTTATGGTTTAAAAAACTGGTTTGTAGTGCCTAATTAACAATATCTGTTAATAACTTGTTTGAATAAATATGTTTTAATTGAATGATCTTAGCCTCATGATTGTAAGAGTAAAAACATCGCCAAATTCGCCCCAAAAAATCCGTTCAAATAGTTGAGAATGTGCTATTTGGGAATAGAGTCAAGCAGCGTATGGTTCGCCTTTTGCCCAACATGGATCTAAAAAAGGATGTATTAAGCAAATGCAGTTAGAATTAAATGAAATACCTGTTTTAATTAAATAACCCATTGAAATATAATTACATACCATATCGTGTGCTGCCTGCATGGTTTTGTATGTGTTTGTATGTCAGTAAATTAAGCATAAAAAATGACGAAGTCGGGAGCATCGGCAAACCAGAAAAGTTAATTATTCTGATGCAATAATTGGGTTTCAAAGTTTAATCTTTTTTAAAGAAAAAATTGTAAAAATCGTGCAATTAGCAATGCAAATATTATTTAGAAATTGAAACAAATTTTAAAATTTTATTTGTTAATTATTATGTCGTAAATAATAAAGGCAGATTCATAGTTTTGCGAAAAAGGCTGAATGTTAAACGTTTTGTCGACATAAACTGCTTCACTAGTTTCTATTTTTCCCATAAACGATATCATTTGTATCCATTCGTTTTTTGTGAAAAGTCGGGCATGCTTAAAAACACTATCGTTAGTTTTGTTTTTAAAAAGTATAGAGTTGGGATTTAGACATCCCAACAGAACGTGTCCTTGGTGTTTGGTAACCCGATATATTTCGTGCAAAGCTTTTTCCGGATTAGCAGTAAATTCGAGCATGGTGATAGCTGCTGTAAATATGAATGAATCGAAGCAATAAGGTATTTGTTCGGCACTTGCTTGTATAAAAGTAGTATTCGGAATATTCTTGCTTTGTGCTATTTCGAGCATATTTTTTGAAGTATCGAGGGCTATTACGTTAAATCCTTTTTCAACAAAAAATGCTGTCCAGTGTCCGGTACCACAACCTAACTCAAGCATTGTGCAACCGGGTATGCTCGATAAAATTTTTGCTATGGCAGCTTTTTCTAATTGATCTATTTGTTTTCCAAATTCGGTTTGATAAAACTTATCGTACTGTATAGCAATATCTACTTCGAGAAAAGGGTTCATAATTATTGGTCATTTTAATCCACATTATTTATTGTTAGCTCTCATACAGGGCAATCAATGGTTTATAGTTGTTTTATTCAGATTTTTTCTAAATAGCGTTGCATCGAAAATTTTTTTAATGCAATAATTAGGTTTAAATAAAAAGGCTACCGTCTTTATGAGGTAGCCTAATATTTATTTGGCAAGTTGAGCTATTCAATGATCAATTTTTCGGTAAAGCTGCGTTGATGATTGGTGTACTGTAATAAATACATACCCTTCGATAACATATTTATAGGTATTAGCTGTTTTTCTTTTTTAATTTCAAACTGGTAAAGTGTTTTTCCGGTAAGGTCTGCAATCGAAAGGATTCCGTTGCCGTTTGAATTGAAAGTGATATAGTCGCTTGCTGGGTTTGGATAAATACCGATGCTATAGCCCAAGCGTTCTTCTATTCCGCTAACAGTTGACATCTTGACCATGGCTGTTTGAGTTATTTCTTTGGTTGGTTCGTGTTGAATAAATACTACAAACTCGCAGTTGTTTTTTACAAAACCTGCTAAATCGAGGTCGAATTGGAAAGTTTGAATCATGTTTTGCGAAAAGTCAAGTTGTGTGCCGGATGCATCGGGATACATCTTGCGAAGTACATAATCTACTTCGGTTTGATTTTGCCAATTTTGTGGAATATTAGATTCGGTAAGAGCTGTGTGAAGGGTTAAACCACTGGTAAGGTAAGGATAAGTTTCTTCAACAGTAACAGTGGCAGTGTATGTGTTAAAACCTGTTCCAACAATATCGATATTAATGTTTTGTAAAGCAGGTACAGGATAACGTTTATTGTACGAAACTAAATAGATAGGATACAAGCTTTGTGTGCTACTACCTCCCTCATGTCTGATAATACCATCGACTATAGCAGTAGGAAATGCATCAATTGAGTAATAGCCTAATCGTTGTGTAGCATCAATATTTTCATACGAATCGCCCTCGTGATATGCGATAGCTATAGCATTTTTTTGATTTACTTCTATTAAATCTCTTATTCCCATAGCAGCACCAGGGCAATATGGGCACCATGTGCCTGTACCTTTTTCGTAAAGCACAAGATTACGGTTTACACCGCCGGCTACTTCAATAGTTGCAGTATTTGAAGCATGCGTATAACCTTGAGTACCATAACCAGCACGAACTAAATAATGGTAGGTATTAGGCCATGGGGCTATATCGGTATAAGTGGTACTCGAGGCAGTGTTATAAATAATGCTTCCGTTTCTAAAAAGTTTGTAATTGTTGGGTGTAGGTGAGGCAGGTGTCCACGATAGTTCAACATCAGCACCATTAATACTTGCTGTTAAAGATAAAATGCTTCCGGGGGCA
>CALGPK010000011.1 GCA_937960415.1 uncultured Bacteroidales bacterium
GGGTTCGTATATTTCTATTGTCGCATTTTCGATATGTTCGAGTTTTAAAATTTCGTCAATATTCTCGGCAATACCATCGCAGTAGCCATGGTTTTGGGCTTCGGATGCTGTAAATGACAAGACTTTCCCTCGAATGGTAATGCTATCGATAGAAACCGACGAATCGACCATAGCTTCGGCAATTTTAGGGTCGCGAACCCAAACTTCGATGGTATCGTTGTTAAGAACTATTTGCTTTTTGCCATGCGATTCGGCTGTAGCACGCATAATACTTTTCATGTACGACTGAAATTTTTCGGGAGCGATTTTTCCGTCCTGAGTAATTACGGTTGCTGCACCAATGGTCGAACTTCGGGTCATGAATATTTTTTTGCAGGCAATAGAAATCAGGGCACCGGCCGAAGCCGCATTGTTATTGATGAAAACATAAACAGGAATAGGCGATTTTAGAATTTTTGTTCGAATAGAATCGGCTACATCTACCATTCCGCCGTAGGTATTAAGCTCAATAAGTATTAAATCGGCCTTTTTAGCAATAGCTTTGTCCAACGCTTTTTGAGTTAAACGCCAGGCAGGTGGATCAATATTGCGTTTAATTTCAAATTTATATATCAGTGTAGGATTTTCTGAAGCAAAATCCAACACGAACGACCATAATATTGCAATAGTCGTTAGTCCAATCTTTTTCATAGTGATTTGTTTATTCTTTGTTAAGTAGGAAATGTTTAATTAATGATGGAGTGTCTAATTCATCGTTTCTGGGGACTTTAAATCTGAGCTGGAAAGGTTTGTAACCATCGGCTTTAATAGAAACTTCGTAACGTTTGTCGGAAGGCAATGTTATGAAATATTCACCGTTCTCGTTCGATTCGGTTGTAAGGTTTTGATTATCGGTAATGTCTTTAAACGTAAGTACCGATTTAATGGGTTTTCCATCGTTAGCATCACTTACTTTACCTTTCATGATAGTAAGTGTATTGCCTGTGATAGCTTGTGCTACATGTTGAGGTATATCTTTGTTGTTTTTAAAATAATTAGACATATCTACTTTAAAAATGTCGTATTCGCCAATGCTACCCTCTCTATTGCTCGATATATATGCAGTACGTTTATCTGTTGAAAGCACAAAATGAATTTCGTCACGAGTGGTATTAATAGGATATCCTAAATTGATGGGGTCCGACCATTTTCCATTTTCAAAGTAAGACATAAATATATCGTATCCACCCATGGTTTTGTGTCCATTGGAGCTAAAGAACAATGTTTTTCCGTCGGGATGTATGTAAACACCTATTTCGTCGTATGGAGTATTGATAGCAGGTCCAAGGTTTACGGGGATTCCCCATGACGCCCCTTCTTTTTTTACCATGTAAATGTCGCCATGTCCGTATCCGTCTTTTTCGCGTTCACTTACAAAAAACATGGTGTTTCCATCGGCTGTTACACATGCAGAACTTTCGAAATAGCTTGAGTTGATCATTTTGTTTAATATGGGTTTAGGTTCACTCCATTCACCTGTAGGAGTTTTGGTCGAAAAGTAGATGTCGCCACTTTGAGTAACACCAGCTATATTTTTGTAAATGTAAATAGTATTACCATCGGGCGATATACTTGTATTAGCATCGTGATGTTCGGTGTTGATAGGAGGACCAATATTTTTAGCAGGTTCCCAGTCTTGTTTTTGATCATTCCATTTCGATATGTAAATATCGTCGTAATAGCATTCAGCTTCAAAGTCGAACTTCCCACCTACGTTGTCTGGTCTGCGGCTGGTGAAAATAAGAGTTTTCCCATCAGCAGTAATTGAGGGTGAAGCGTCAACGTAAGGAGAATTGATAGAAGGTCCCAAATTCTCTACTTTTACTTGAACCGGACGCGACATCAGGTCTTTTGCAGTTAAACATTGTTGAATTAATACATTAACATAATCTTTTTCGGCCTGACGAGGTGAGAGTTTTGCTTTATATTTATAATAAAAATCTAATGCTTTATCTACATCCCCTTTGTACTGATATGCCTGACCTAGAAGAAGGTTGGCTTCTTTTTTAATGGTGCTATCTAATTGTACGGCATTTTTTAAATGAAAAAAAGCACTGTCTAACATTTTGAGTTCGGTGTAGCATTGTCCCATTCTAAAGTTAAGCATTGCATGATTTGGATTGATTTTGTAAAGTTCGCGGTAAATTTTAAGAGCGCCCCGAAAGTTGTCATCATTAAAAATTGCCCATGCCTGTGCATATTTAAGTTTGAAATTCTCGCTTTCTTTTTGACATAAAGCTTTCTTAGAGAGTGTAAAGGTCATTGATACTAACAAAATAACTACAACTACATTGATATGTTTCATCGAAACGTAATTTTTTTAATTTGCTCGAAAGTTAAGCAAAACTTGTTAAATAATGAAATATTTTTTAAAAAACTTCTATTTGATCTTTTTATCACAATTTTAGAAAAATTTCTAATGCGATTTAGAAAAAAATCAACCTTTTCCGGTTTTTCAGGTGCTGCACCAGAAAAATTTAAGAGATCCTACATGAATCATTTGGATTTAATTTAGAATTTATGCCAAAAAGCAGAAAAAAATAATCGGAGTATATTAAAAAAATTGATTTAATTTTGAATGTGCAAAAACTTGTTTTATGGAGACTAGAATTGAAAAAGATACCATGGGTATGGTTGAAGTACCAGCCAATGTTTATTGGGGCGCACAAACACAGCGTTCGGTTAATAATTTCAAGATAGGTAACGAAGGCGATCGTATGCCAAAAGAAGTTATTTATGCCATGGCCATTGTTAAAAAAGCTTCGGCTATAGTCAACTGTGAATTGGGCAAATTACCCGAAGATAAAAAGAATCTAATAGTAACGGTATGTGATGAAATATTATCGGGGAAGTTAGACGAACATTTTCCGCTTGTTGTATGGCAAACAGGAAGTGGCACTCAAACCAACATGAATTTGAATGAGGTTATTGCTAATAGAGCACACGTATTGATGGGTAATAAATTGGGAGAAGGAAAAACGTATTTACATCCAAACGATGATGTAAACAAATCTCAGAGTTCAAACGATACTTTTCCAACTGCCATGCACATTGCAGCTTATAGTGTTTTAGAACAAAAAACGTTACCGTCTTTGCGTTTATTACTAGAAACATTGAAAAGAAAGTCTGAACAATTCAATGATATTATCAAAATTGGTCGTACACACTGGATGGACGCTACTCCCTTAACTCTTGGGCAGGAATTTTCGGGCTACGTGTCGATGTTAAAGCACTGTATCGAGGCTATTGAGAACACCAAAATGCATTTGCTTGAGCTTGCCCTTGGCGGTACTGCTGTAGGCACAGGTTTGAATGCGCCAAAAGGTTTTGCTCAGAAAGTTGCTAAAAAAATTGCAGAAATAACGGGATATCCTTTTGTTACTGCCGAAAATAAATTCGAAGCCTTATCGTCGCACAATGCAATGGTAGAATTGAGTGGAGCGTTAAAGCAAACTGCCTCAGTACTCAATAAAATAGCAAACGATATTCGAATTATGGCTTCCGGTCCGAGAAGTGGTATTGGCGAACTCATCATTCCTGAGAATGAACCAGGTAGTTCTATTATGCCCGGTAAAGTTAATCCTACACAAATAGAGTCGCTTACTATGGTTTGTATGCAGGTTATTGCCAATGATGTTGCTATAACCTTGGGCGATATGAATGGTTTTTTTGAGCTGAATGTTTACAAGCCTCTGATAATATACAATGTGCTTCGTTCGCTCAATTTGTTGGGCGATGCATGTGTTTCGTTTAACGAAAACTGTGCAATTGGTATAGAGGCTAATATAGATATGCTGAAACAGCACATGGAAAATTCGTTGATGTTGGTTACAGCATTAAATCCGCATATAGGTTACGACAACGCGGCCAAAATTGCCAAAAAAGCCCATCAAGAGCGAAAAACTCTACGGCAGGCTGCCCTGGAATTAGGACTGTTGACGAATGAGCAATTTGATGAATGGGTTGACCCTAAAAAAATGGTTGAATAGCTATTGATAACCTAAAATTGCTTATTGATAACCATAAATTCTATGTTTGTCAAAAAAAATCTTGTTTTTATATAATGAGCGAAACGTTTTTTTTTATTTAATCGTAAAAGTTAATGAGTTAATCAAATTGTAAATAAATTATTGGGTTATTTTATGTTAATTTGCAAAGGAAAAACTAATCTAAGATTGATGGTAATTCTATTCTTCTTGTTTTATGTGCTAATGGCTCTAACAAGCTGTAATCCGCTTGCCGGAGACAACAAAGCTACATCGATCGATAGCGCACCCAAACCTCAACTTGCTGCCATGACCCTAAGAACAGATGTGCCTCCTGTTTTTACAAATAATTTTTCGGGGGTTGTGCAATTTTTAGAAAAAAGCCTTTTTGATACGCTTTTATACAATATGTATGTGTACAAAAATTATATTAGAATTGATAAATTTAGAAAAAAAGATAATTTTGAGTCGCTAATAATCAATTTAACAGAAAACAATATTTACATTTTAAACCATAGCAAACACTTGTATTCTGAAATTAAGGCTGTGGAAGAAAAAGCAAACTTCGATAGTACGTTCAAAATTATTAAAACTGGAAATGAGAAGAATATTCTTGGCAAGAAATGTAAACAATGGAGAGTAAAGAATGTAAAAGAAAATACTGAAGTTACGTATTGGGTCGATAGCAGTAATTACGGATTTTTTTATTATTTAATTAAAGTGTGGAATTCTACTTCTAAGCCAAACAAGTATTTTCAACTAATATCGAACTCATTTAATTGTATGCCTCTCGAAATTGTCGAACGAAACTTATTGCGTGATATTAAGAGCAGTATAAATGTTACAAAAATTGAATATGCGACGGTAGATACAAACACGTTTAAGGTGCCGTATAATTATACGCTTTTTTCGAATTAATAACATTTTTGGGATAAATTTTGAAACCTATCTCTTTTCTTATCGTTTAAATACGTAAAAATGATAGTTATTAAGACATGGTGAAGTTGATATTTTTTTTAATGTTATTGTTAACGCAGAATTTGCTATCTCAAAACGATACAATCAATGCGTACGATTCGGATGGCAAGCAACACGGATATTGGATTATTACCGAAAAAAATATTAAAACCGAAGAAGGACGATTTAATCATGGGGTTCGAATAGGCGTGTGGAAGGGATATTATCCGAGTGGAAACATAAAGCACGAAATAACTTATGTAAATGGTAAGCCCAATGGATATGCACGTTTCTATTACGAAAATGGCAATGTGAGTGAGGAAGGTATGTGGAGAGAAAATAAATGGGTTGGAGATTATAAATATTATTATCCCAACGGAAATACTGCCTACGAATGGAAATACAGCGAAACAGGTAAACGTACCGGTGTTCAAAAATATTATCACGAGAACGGCAAGTTGATGATTGAAGGTGAGTGGAAAGAAGGTAAAGAAAATGGTACTATAAAAGAGTACGATGTTAACGGAAAACTCATTGCCGAAAAAACATTCAACGATGGTCAGTTAGATGTTACGAGTGTTAAGATATATACACCTGAAACTAAAACAGTAGTACAAAAAGAAGAAGAAGATAAGAAAGAAATTCCTGTTGTTCAAGAGACAAAAACAACATCATCAGAAGTTGGCTATTTTGATGGTAATGGGTTTTATAAGGTATATACCAAAGATGGCAAAATTGACAGAGAAGGCGAATGGAAGAATGGGAGACTAATGGATGGTAAGAAATATTTTTACGATGAAAATGGAAAATTAATTAAAACGACCATTTATAAGAATGGTAACGTAGTCAATATTATTTACAACAATTAAATATAAGCACCTGGTGTAATTACATAAGGATCGTAAATGTGATTTAATACAGACGATTGAGGAGTAGTAACGCACCAGTGATTAAGATCGAACTTAGAGCCTCTGGATAAAAAGCCAATTTTAATATTGTTAACGTTGATGGTTTGATTTTCGTTTATTTCGTGATAGTCGTTATAAGTCATTTCTTCGGCATTGAGTAGCGTAACCATTCCGCTTCCATGAACTTCGAAACGATTGTGAATATCGATAAAAATTCCGGTATCTTCATCAAGACCTATGGCTTTAGTTTCTAAACCAAGAGCAAGCATTTGCATGAGTCTGGGAATACGTTCTCTATTGAGAAAGTGGGTGTCTACCACAACATTGTCAATGAAGCCAAAGCCGCTCATGTGATGGACTCTGCCTTTTATAAAACCTTGATAATCGCCGTCGAATAACATATTTTCCGAAGCTGCAGCTGCCCCAGCGCTTGTTCCTGCAATTGTCAGGTTTAGATCTTTGTATCGTTTTAAAATAAGTTGATATAGTTGGGAATTTTTTAGTGTATTAACAAGTTTTACCTGATCGCCTCCACTAAAAAAGACAAGATTAGCTTGATGAATAGCATTTAAGTGTTCTTCTTTGTCACATTCATCTTCGTAACGGATGTCGAGGCAGACAAAATTCTCCACATTTAATTTTCGAAAAGCATCGCGATAGTGGCTTTCAGCTTCCTGAGGATATTGGGATGCAGTTGGTATTAAAACAATATTTTTATAGTTGGCACATGCTGCTACCTTTGACAATACTTCTAAACGATCGGTTTTATCTTCGGCACCACCAATTAAAACAAGCTTTATTCTATCCATAGGTCAATTCAGTACAAGGCAAATATACACGATTCACTTTAAAAACTAATGTTATAAATGTGTATTTTTATTGACAATTTTTAACTTTTCGTCAAAAACTGAATGAGCAGTAAACAACGAAAAAGCATCTAATGTTATTAACAATTATAGATGAATAACTTCGCCATAAGCAGCGGCGGCAGCTTCCATAATAGCCTCGCTCATAGTGGGGTGCGGATGAATGGATTTTATGAGCTCGTGTCCTGTGGTTTCGAGTGTTTTCGATACAACCAATTCGGCTATCATCTCGGTTACATTTAATCCGACGAGATGTGCTCCCAACAATTCACCATATTGTTCATCAAAAATGAGTTTAACAAAGCCATCGCTGTTTCCGGCAGCTTTTGCCTTACCTGAGGCTGTGTAGGGGAATTTACCAACCTTAATTTTGTAGCCCTTATCAATGGCTTGTTTTTCGGTTAATCCTACTGAGGCAACTTCGGGCGAAGTGTAGATACAGCTTGGTATATTGTTGTAGTTAATAGGTATCGGATTTTTGCCGGCAATGTATTCGACGCAGCAAATGCCCTCAGCAGAGGCAACGTGAGCCAGTGCCGGAGTATTGATGATATCGCCAATAGCAAAAACTCCCGGAACATTTGTTTCGTAATATTTCGAAACTTTTATCTTTCCGTATTCTTTTTCAATTCCAAGTTCTTCAATACCAATATTTTCGATATTGGGTGTAATGCCTACTGCCGATAGTACTATTTCGGATTCTAATGTTTGTTTACCTTCTTTAGTTTCGATGGTAACCAAACAGTACGAATCTCTTACTTCAACATGAGTAACATTTGCATCGGTTAGAATTACCATGCCTTCTTTTTTTAGTGAACGTGCTAATGTTTTGCTTATTTCTTCGTCTTCAAGTGGTAAAATGTTGGGCATGTATTCAATCAATGTAACCTTGGTACCAAGTGTTTGATAAAAATAGGCAAATTCGCATCCAATGGCTCCCGAGCCAACTACAATCATTGATTTAGGAAGAGTGGGGAGTGTTAATGCTTCGCGATAGCCAATAATGTGTTTACCGTCTTGCTTTAGTTGAGGCAATTCTTTGGAACGAGCACCTGTGGCAAGAATAATGTTTTTGGCCGAAAATTCTTCGTTTGTTCCGTTTGTTTTTGTTACAACAACCGTTTTATTGGACGTTAGTTTTCCAAAACCTTCTATAACGTCAATTTTATTTTTTTTAAACAGATATTGAATACCTTTGCTCATACTTTCGGCAACCGAACGGCTGCGACGGATGATTTTTTCAAAGTCGGGTTCAATGTCTTTTACATATATGCCATATTCTTCGGCATGCTTGGTATAATGATAAACTTGAGCACTTTTAAGTAATGCTTTGGTAGGAATGCATCCCCAGTTTAAGCATATTCCGCCTAGTTCTGATTTTTCTACTACGGCTGTTTTGAAACCTAATTGTGAAGCCCTAATAGCAGCAACATAACCTCCTGGACCACTGCCAATTACAATAATGTCGTAATTTGTCATAGTTATTGTTTTATAATATTAAACTTATAAGTATTATTTACTGTTTGGATACTGATAATGTAAATACCAGAGGGTAAGGTAGATATGTCGATAGAGGAAGTGGGATACTGCTGATCTATTAGTAATTGATTCAATAAGTTATAAATAGAAAGTTTGTATATGAACTGATGGGTAGCGATGTTTAATGTTTGTTGAACAGGGTTGGGATAAATAATAATATCGCTTTCTTTCGTAGATGGTGTAAATGTAGATCCCAACGAAATAGTGTCTGTTGTTGATGAAGTACAGTTAGCATTAGAAGCAGTTAAAGTAACTACGTAACTGCCGTCGCTTGTGTAGATATGATAAGGATTGGGTTCATTGCTTGTTTGTCCGTCGCCAAAATTCCACGTAAAGGTACTGGCATATTGACTATTGTTAGTGAATACAACATAATAGGGTGCTTGTTGATTGATTAATATCCAGTTGAATGCTAAGACAGGTGCTTGTAAAACATAAATAGTGTCGGTATAAGTGCTAAAACCATTTGTATTATGGCACACCATAGTAATGGCATAGGAGCCTGATTGTGAAAATGTAACATTGGGACTGGGCAAATTTGAATACGACGGCGTTCCACCATTTATATACCATTCAACCGAATCGGCAAAGAGGCTTTGATTGTGTAATGTTACTATTTCGTTTGAGCAAACCGAATCGCTGGTAAGAGTGAAATATGCCATGGGCAAACCTCCATTGGGGATGCAAATAGCTCCATCTGAAGAATAGACACCAGACCACAAACCTGCATTATTTTTAGCTTTTACGTTGATATAATATGTTTGATTGACTTGTAAGGGCATTGAAATGGTGAAATAAGTATTTTGTTGATTGTTGGTCCATGTTAGTACATCGGTTTGTCCGGGTTGACTGCCAATGGAATACCAGTATTCGAAAATTCCAGAGTGAGGATCGTCGAAGGAGTCCCAATTGGCCGAAATACTTTGTGTGGTAGTAATGGTATCGGTGTCGAAGCCAAGTCCATCGCGTACAAACGAAGTATATTCAGGAGCAGTCCAGTCGACATTTAGATCGTGATATGCAATGGTTGATAAATTATTGTTTACATCAACCACAATCGATTTGATTTTTGCCGATGAGGTTTGAGGATTAGGATTTTGATAGCGAATATCTTTGTTACTAGCTCCAAGGGTGACCGTTACATTTGAAGCTCTTGAACGATACACTTTTAGTTCGGTAACATTTATTTTACTATTGCCAGTTCTAAAACTTATATAATTTCCATTGGTCGAATAGGGGGCAGTATCTGTCCACGAACCAAGAAAAACATCGTTTCTCCATACGCAAATTTTTCCAGTAATACGGTCGTAGGTTATTTTAAAATCGTACATTTGGTTAACATTTGTTATTATGTTGGACACGGTATGTTTTAACTGAAATGTATCATTAATAACTTTATAAAACTGCAATTGTTTATCTTCAACTCTGAACCAAACAAAATAAGAATTACCACGGTTGGCTAAATGTGCATTATCGCAGAAAAAATGAAACCCAAAACGTTTATTAGTACCTGTTCCAGAAACTTTGGCTTTGAAATGGTAAAGATATCTATTCGAAAGGGTTTGATTGAGTGGGGCATAAATATTGGTATTTGCTAAGCTTTCGTCGGTTTGAACCAATTCTCCGCTTTGTACGTTCCAAGTGCCATTGTAAATAGTCCAGTGTGGTTGTAAGTTGTCGAAATTATCGCCAAAAAAGCCTCTTTGATGATTGGCACCCCAGTATTGACCGTCGAAATCGAGTACTTGATAAAATGATTTTTCTACTTGAATATTGTCGTTATCGTTAAATGTTGCAACAAAATCTTGTGTTTTCCAATTTCCGGATGTTGAAATGCTTGTGGTGGGAAGGATGTTATCAACAAAACATTGCCATTTTGCCATAAAGCCGGCTGCTGTAGTACTGCCATCGCTCTTAAATCTTATGGTAAGTGAGGGTTGACTGGTAGAAACAGTGCCGGGGTTGTTTGATCCGGTATAAGCTCCTATTAAGGGTGATGACGTTGAAGGTCCATCGTAGAGCCATAACGTGTCTTTCGTTTCAAGATTAAACGATTGAAATGTAAGTTGAACAGAACTTGCATTTGCTGGAGTAATAGTGTATGTATAATTCTCGTTGTTGTAATAATTCCTGTCTGGTCCACCCATATCATAAATAGTATCTACACATGCATTTGTAAAGCAAGTAGTAAGTTTTTCTTCTATTTTGTTCCACAAATCGGGATAGCCGTCGTCGTATCCGAGTGCCCAAATGGCTATACCCCCAATACCTCTTTTCCAAACAAGCTCAAATTTTTTGCCCAGCGAATAGGCATCGTCTATCCAGCATTGACGCCAAGAAGTGCCATCGTTAAATACATAATAGGGTACGTAACTCGAGGTGTTGAAATATTTATTGCTGGCAGAATAATAACCAGAACTATTGGTTCTAACCGTTTTATAAGTACGAGACGACCCGGTTGATGTGGTATTTGAAGGTACAGAATTGCTTGAGGTAGGCCATTCTATTCCGTAATAGGGCAAACCTAAAACTAATTTGCTGGGTGGAACACCAGCATTTAAGTAATAAGTAATGGTTTTAGTAACGTTATAATCGTATGAGCTGGTTAAACTATATAAAGGTGATGTTGGTCCGGCTGTTGTACTACCGCTGTAATAATAGTCGTATCCCATAATGGTAAATAAATCGACATAATTTTTGAGCGTTGCAATATCGAAAACATTGCTCCAATCGACGGCATACAAGCAAAGACTTACTTGCGAGTTGGGTATTTGACTGTGAAATTGATTACATAAATCAATCATAAAGTTGGTAAAATTAGTTTTTTGTGAAGAAGGCAGTCCTTCGAAGTCAATGTTAACTCCATGGGCTCCACGTTGGCTAACTAGATTGATGAGGTTGTTGATGAGTGTCTGCTTGGCAGTATTGTTGGTTAGAAATGTAGCATGATCGCTGAACAATGTAACACAAAGGTTTACTCTAACTCCGTGAGCTAATGCTTGAGTAACTACATTAGCAGTAGACCAATTATTGGTTGTTGTAGGATTTCCTGTATTGGGATTTACTGTGTAGCAAAAATAAGACAAGTCTGTAAGCAACGACCAGTCGTAATTTGCTTCTAAGCCATTAGACCAGTAAGGGTGCCATCCAAAAACGATTTTGTTTAATGTACATGCTTTGCTCGAATTTCTTCCATTGGGTTTGTAAGGTCCTCGAATATTATTCCAATCTTCATCATTTTCTACATGAAATTGGCTATAATATTCCAATTCTAGTTGACGAATACTCTTATGGTTTTGAGAAAATAAAGCATTAACTATCAATAGTATAAAGATAACGATACCTAACTTTATCATATTAAGTGATGATTTTTTCAAAAATAATTTCTTTTTTTTAAAAAATAAATGGTATAAAAGCGATTATTTAAAATTCTGTTTAAAAATGCTGATATACAAAATGTTATAAAAAATTAGTCAAAAAAAACTGTTAAATATTTTGTAGATAATCAATACTTAATTATTTTTGAAGTTAATTTTTATGTAACGACTATGAAACAGTTTTTTGGTATATTTTGCTTGGTTTTGTTATTTTCGAAAGTATTTTCGCAAACAGAAGTAGAAGTTATCAATCAAACAAAAAAATCCGAATTAGACAGCAATCTGATTAAATGGAAAGCTGCACTTATCAAGGATTCTATATTACAAGCTCAAAAAAATAAGGTGGTAAATGTTTGGTGGGCAGATAAGGTGATAGCTTTTTCATCGCAATATTCAAAAACCGACAGAGCTGCATATCAGGCATTGGGTGC
>CALGPK010000012.1 GCA_937960415.1 uncultured Bacteroidales bacterium
GTACTCGAGGCAGTGTTATAAATAATGCTTCCGTTTCTAAAAAGTTTGTAATTGTTGGGTGTAGGTGAGGCAGGTGTCCACGATAGTTCAACATCAGCACCATTAATACTTGCTGTTAAAGATAAAATGCTTCCGGGGGCAGTGGTTTGTTCATAAAGTAGATCGTCAACGTAATATCCTTTCGTGCTTCCGCCTGTGATAGGAGTAGGTGAGTAGCTCCCGTCCCATGCATAAAAGTTGATGGCATCGAGTTTAACTAAATTGTTATCACCAAATGCACCGGTGCTCCATTGGTAGCTAATTACTTCGTTACCATCTAGCAAAAAGGTTGCAAAATCGTCGTCGAGGTCAATGATGATCAAAATGTCGTGCCATGCATTACGTGAAAACTGAGCTCCGGCTGTTGTTGCACCACCGGCATCTACATATATCGAATCGTTGTAAATATAGGCCTGAAATCCCCATAAACTGTTATTGCCTGCAAAGCTTTGTAATAAGTTGAAATATCCAATTCGACCTGTAGGTACAAACATTTTCCATGATAATTTGTAGCGACCGGTAGTTTTACCGCCAGCTTTAAAGACAAGGTCGTTGTTGTTAGCTACGTAAACAGATAAGGGCTGGCTTGATGATTGAGCATTGGAAAACACAGCATCTTCTGCACCACCTGGTTGGTTTGACCATGTTGTCCACCAAGTGTTTCCAAGAGTTTGAGCTACTTTAGCACCGTTGTTGTAGCTGTCAAAGTTTTCGGAATAAAGAACTTGCGAGATTGCACTAACGTAAGTTAATGATAAAATTAAGAATGAATACACTTTTTTCATAGTATTTTCAATTTGGTTAATAATTATGACAAAATTATAAAATGCTTTTATGATTTAAGAATGTGTTTGTAAAAAATTTACGATATTTTGATAAATTCTTTCTTGAATGTTGGACGTATTGACTTTTTCAAATACCATTCCGGTGAGTTGTTCGTAAAGCTCAATATAGCGATTGCTCACAGAAGCCACAAACTCATCGGTCATATCGGGCATTTGCTGGTGTGGTTGTCCGCTAAATCCATTTTCCATGAGCCACTCTCTGACAAATTCTTTAGATAGCTGTCGTGGTGGGAGTCCCTGTGCAAAACGCTCTTGATAGTCGCTGGCATAGAAGTATCTCGAAGAATCGGGCGTATGAATTTCGTCGATTAGCATAATTTTACCATCTTTTTTTCCAAATTCGTATTTAGTATCAACAAGTATCAACCCACGTTGTTTGGCGTATTCGCTTCCTTTTTCGAAAAGTTTTAAGGAGTACGTTTCTAAAAGTTGATATTCTTCGGGTGTGACAATTCCTTGCTGTAAAATTTCTTCTTTCGTAATATTGACATCATGCCCTTGTGCGGCTTTTGTGGTTGGTGTAATGATAGGCTGAGGGAATTTTTGATGTTCGCGCATTCCGTCGGGGATTGGAACACCACATATAGTACGTGCTCCGTTTTTATATTCTCGCCAGCTCGACCCTGTAAGATATGCTCTAACGATCATTTCGATGGGAATGGGTTCGCAGTAATGCCCAATGGTAACATTGGGATCGGGCGAGGCTATTTTCCAGTTGGGAACAATGTGGCTTGTTTCGTCGAGAAAGATGTTGGCTATTTGATTCAGCACCTGCCCTTTGTATGGTATGGCTTTAGGCAGTATGATATCGAAGGCTGAAATACGGTCGCTAACAATCATTATGAGTAGATTGTTTTCGAGATAATACACATCACGCACTTTTCCTTGATAGCGTTTTTTTTGTCCTTTAAAATTAAAATCGGTTACTTTTAATGCATTCATAGTTTTTTATTTTGCCATTTTTCGTATGCACGTACAATATCTTTAACTAGCTTATGACGAACAATATCGGCTTCATTAAATTCGATAATACCAATGTTGTCAATGTTTTTTAAAATTTCGAGTGCAACGATAAGTCCAGACTGTTTTTTTTCATTGAGGTCAATTTGTGTTATGTCGCCGGTTATAATGAATTTAGCATTTTTTCCCATACGTGTAAGAAACATTTTTAGTTGTAGTGTAGTAGCATTTTGGGCTTCGTCGAGAATAACAAAAGCATGATCGAGTGTACGTCCTCTCATATATGCTAACGGGGCAATTTCGATGGTACCTTCTTCGATGTATTCTTCGAGTTTTTTTTTAGGCATCATATCAAGGAGTGCGTCGTAAAGTGGTTGCAGGTATGGATCGAGTTTATCTTTAAGATTGCCGGGCAGGTAGCCCAAATTTTCACCAGCTTCTACTGCGGGTCGGCTAAGAATGATACGACGTACCTCTCTGTTTTTTAATGCTTTGACAGCTAAGGCAATGGCAGTGTAAGTTTTGCCACTTCCGGCAGGACCGGTTGCCAGAATTAGGTCGTTGGTTGAAGCAAGTTCTACCAAGCGAATCTGATTGGGGGTGTATGCCTTAATGGCTCTGCCTTGGTCGTTGTAAATGATAATAATTTCTTTTTGACTAAAGTTCTGGCCGTTCAATTCGAAAAATTGTTCAATTATTTCTTCGTTCATTTCTTTACGGCTATAAAATAAATCTATAAGGTTGTGTAATTTATTGTAAGCGTCGTTTAATTTGTGTTCGTCCAGAGCTTTTAGTTTGATAGTATTTCCTCGCGAATGGAGTTCAACATAGCTTAAGTATTTTTGAATAATTTTCAGATTTTTATGCTTGGGTCCAAAAAAAAGAACGGGTTTATCGAGTGTGATAAAAATTTGTTTTTCTATCATGTAGATATTCTTTATTTTTGAGACAAAGAAAATTAATTTTTTAATCATTTTTTATAGGGAGAAAAAGAATTTATTAACAATGCAACGATTGGTTTTGATAAGCGACTGGGATAACGATAGTTTATATAAAACGTTGTTTGAGGGGGCTATTTATTCTCATTCGAATATCAATTACATATCTTATATTCGGGTTAAACCTTTTGCTTTGTTTGAAACAGCCATGATTTTGCGGTTTTGTATTTTACACTATCCTGAAAACACTGTTGTTTTTGTAGGAGTTTCGTCTGTACTAAATGAACAAAAAGGTTATTTATATTTTTTTGTTTCTAACAAACACGTCTTTATTCCCAACAACGGTATAATTGGTTTATGCAATGATATGATTAAAACTACAACACTATACAAACTTCCTTTTGAATCGACTACATTTCCGGAGTTAGATGTATTTTTGCCGGCGTGGCAATACATCTCAAATAAGCAAAACATAGCCGATTATGCCACCCCGGTTTACCAGTGCGAAAGGCTTACCAATCTTATACCCGATATTCAAAGCAATAAAATTATTGCTACGGTTATATATGTCGATGTTTATGGAAATATCATAACCAATTTGCCACGTCAGGTCTTTTTGAATAAAGTTCAGAACAAAAGCTTTGAGATTTATCCCGGAACCAAGATGTTGGCTATTCAAAAAATTGTTGACTCGTATGCATTGGTCGATAAATTTAAGCCTTTTGCATTATTTAATACATTGAACTTGCTCGAGTTAGGTATTAAAGATGCGTCGTTGTCGGAGTTGTACGATTTAAAATTTTTGTCGAACATAACCATTGAGATTTATGATACTTAGAGTAGTAAAATTAAAAGTAGATGAGCGAAAGTTAGAGGCTTTCAAGCTATTTATGACGAATTTGCATAACGAAAAACTTCGTTTGCCGGGTTGTCTTCATTTTGATTTTTTTCACGATAAGAGAAACAAAAATGTATATTTTTCATATACCATTTGGGAAAGCGAAAAATATTTACGCCATTATAGAAAATCGGAATTATTTAAGGAAGTAATACAAACGCTTCGAAGTCTTTGTATCGAAGAGCCACAGGCATGGACCATAGAAAATGTATTTAAAAAACCGGGTCATGAAGAAGAAGAATGCTGCGAATGAATTTGTACGCCTAATTGAAATCCTGGACAAATTGCGTGTTGAATGTCCGTGGGACAAACAACAGACCCTCGAGAGTTTGAGAAAACTTACGATAGAGGAGGTGTATGAGCTTGCCGATGCTATCGATCACGAGCAATTTGATGATATTAAAAAAGAGCTGGGCGATATATTGCTTCACATTGTTTTTTATGCCAAGATAGCAGAAGAACAACAACAATTTGATATTGGCGATGTGGTGACAGCTATCAATCAGAAGCTTATCGAACGTCATCCTCATGTTTTTAGCGATGTTAAGGTAAATGATGCCGAAGATGTAAAACGTAACTGGGAAGAAATAAAACTAAAGAACGGGAAAAAGCGGGTTTTAGATGGTGTTCCGCAGGCTTTGCCGGCTATTATTAAAGCCTATCGTATTCAGGAAAAGGTGCGAGGAGTGGGTTTTGATTGGGATGTACGCGAGCAAGTATGGGATAAAGTACGTGAGGAGTTGAAAGAGTTGGAACAGGTATGCAAAAGAAACGAAAGCCATCGACGCATAGAAGATGAGTTTGGCGACTTATTATTTTCAATTATCAATGCAGCTCGTTTGTATGAGATAGATCCCGAAAAGTCGCTCGAAAAAACAAATCAAAAGTTTATTCGGCGTTTTAATTATCTCGAAGAGCAAACACTATTAAAAGGCAAGTCGCTGCATGATATGACACTGGATGAAATGAACAAAATATGGGAACAAGCAAAAAAGTTCGATAAATGAGAAAAATAGTTTTAACGATTAGTTTATTGTTATTGATGAAGTTTACAATTTGTCAGAATATGGTATCTCATGATTTGATTGTACTGCCTAATCCGAATTTTAAAAGTAATGTAAGCATTGAAGAAGCCTTGCAAAAGCGTCGTTCAGTTAGGAGTTATCGGAGAGATAGCCTCCATTTGTTCGAAGTGTCGCAGGTGTTGTGGGCAGCCTACGGCACAACTTTGGGGCATAAAAAGACCTGCCCTTCGGCAGGAGCAACTTATCCACTCGAAATATATCTGGTAGCAGGGGATGTAAAAGGATTAGCTACCGGCTTTTATCGCTATAACCCGCTCAACCACACGTTAAACTTGTTGAGCAGAAACGATTATAGAAAGCAGCTTACCGAAGCATCGCTAAATCAGGAATATATACAGGAAGCACCGGCAAGTATTATTATTGCAGCACATTTCGAACGAACAACAAAAGTGTATGGCAAAAGAGGCGAACGTTATGTTTATATGGAAGTTGGTCATTGTGGACAAAATATTCATTTGCAATGCGAGGCTCTGAATTTGGGTACGGTGATTATTGGAGCTTTTGAAGATGATAAGGTGAAAAAAATACTAAACATAAAGGGAGAGCCCATGTATATTATGCCAATTGGTCGAAAACCATAGAGATTGGTAAATGGATTGTCAAATATTTTTATACAAAGTACTCGATGTTTTTTTTCTGTTTTTTCATTCGTTGCTCATTTTCTTTAATCTTTTTGGCTGGATATGGAAAAAAACTCGTTTTTGGAATTTTTGTACGCTCAATTTGACAGCTTTTTCGTGGTTTGTGTTGGGTATATGGTACGGTTGGGGCTATTGTCTTTGCACCGATTGGCATTGGCAAGTGCGCAACAGATTGGGTTTATTCATCGAACAAAATTCTTATATCTCTTTTTTGTTGGAAACACTAACCTCTATTAAATTGCCTCAATACACAGTTGACCTGATTACGCTTTTATGTTTTTTAGCTGCTTATGTTATAAGTTTGAGTTTACAGATTAAGCGTTTTATATCAAAGAAATAAGTAAAAATTTTTCTTATTATTTTATATTAATAAAGAGTAAAGTAATGTGTATTTTGATTTTATAGAGGTATAAGATGTACTTTGATTACCTTGTTACTATCCTTAAATTCGCCCCAAAGTTCTTTTTCCATTAGTTTTAGTATTTTCCATGTTGATGTATTGTTGTTATTATTTTTAAATGTTACGCTTGTTTTATTGGTATTGAAATACCACGATCCCGATTCGGAATAGGGTATTATACCAAAAGCTTTGTAGGTTAGGGAGTACGTGTTTTCTTTGTTAATGGTCATAACGTAGCCATTAAATATATTGTTAAAATCATTGGTTTTATCTACTCCATTTTCTAACCACTGAGCGACTTTCCACGTGTTTGCCAGTCGCTCTTTTTTGCTTCTAAGACTAAAAATCGGACCTTCTTCATATTTTTTGCATCCAATTGCAATTACAGTTAATAAGAATAAAGCACTAATAGTTTTCATAGTTATTTGTATTTTTTTAAGGCTTGTTATAATCCATTAAATTTCATTTTACATGAAAATTACTACAAATATCATAAAAATTTTTAGAATTTTAAAACGATAAAAAATTTTCTATTGCATAATGATTGAAAAAACTTACCATTTGCATTAAAAGTAAGAATTGTGAATAAACATGAAGTAAAAATTTCTGAAAAATTCGAAATTTTACTGTTCCACGTGATAAAAATATTATTTATAGAAAATGTTTCAGAAATTAGTAGTTTGTATGTATATTTCGCCTCGTTTGATACGTTGTTCTATAGGTAGTCCTTGTATGATATAAGCTTGTGAAATGTTTATGTTGATTTTTTCAACCAGCCCAACATGTTTAGCATATCGTTCGCTTTGATAATATTTGTCGATGAGCGATTCTTTATTTTGTTGCACGATGAGGCAGGTTGAATCATACTGTTTCCATGTTTCGTGTAGCTTTTCTACGGTGTAAATTTGTTTTTCCAATGTATTGTGAGCGTTGCCGTCCCATTTAAGCTGTAATTTAAGCGGAAAAACGATCTTGACGTATCGGATATTTTCCTCGACTTTGTGAGCCTGATTGTTTACAATTTGAGCCATCCACGCATCGGTTATTTCCCAATTTGAGAAGTTATGGTAGCGTTTGTATAGTTCAATCCTAAAAGTTTTATTACCTGTTTCGTCGAAATAAAAACTGTCGATTTTTTCTTTTAAATAATATATCTGCGTATCGTAAACATTTATAGGGGCATCAATTTTTATTTTGGTAACCTTGTATTCTACTTCATGGTTTAAGTTTAGAGGGAAATACGAATAATCAATCGTTTCGGGTAATGTTTTTTCTTTCTTACAATTCGTAAAAAACATCGTTAAAAGGAGCGAAAAAAAAATGAAGTAGTTGCTTTTCATACAAATTCGACATTAATATTAAGTTCGTCCAACATGCGATAGCGGAGATAAATTCTGATGAGTGTAAGCACATCTTTTTTGCAGTACGTAGCTATTTTTTCAAGATCTTGTTCTTGATAGTAAGTCTTGTAAACATCCTTGCCCGATATTTCATTTTTGGGTGAAGGTATTTGGAATATATGTGCCAGTAAATCGAGCGATGTGTAGCTTTTGTAATCGCCGAAACGCCACAACTCCATAGTGTCGAGGTGACGTACCTCCCAAGGCTTGCAACCGGCTGTTTGCAATATGCTGGGTAGGGGTATGCGATGTACAATAGCCCTGCGAGCTATATACGGAAAATCGAACTCTTTTCCATTGTGAGCACATAAATAATGCTGATCTGTGTTGAAATGATTTTTTAATATAGCGAAAAAGTTAATCAATATTTGTTTTTCGTCGTGTCCGTGGATAGATTTTATGCGTATCTGTAAATTTTCTTGTTTCCTGTAAATGTGTCCTATCCCAATGCAAACAATTTTGCCAAACTCGGCATATATTCCAGCATTTTCATATAGGTTATCAGGGCTTTCGTCTTTATTTATCCGTTCGGCTTTGTGTTTCCAATAAGGCTTAGTTTCTTCCGGCAATTCGCTAAACGATCGATATTGAGGTACTGTTTCAATATCGACAAACAAAATATTTTCAATGGCTATGTTTAGACTCATAATCGTTTGCTTTAAGTTTTTGTTTGATGATTTCACTTAAAATTTTAATAGCCACGGTGTTGTCGCCTCCTTGTGGCACTATGATATCGGCATATCGCTTAGTAGGTTCGATAAATTGTTCATGCGATGGTTTTACTGTTTTTAAGTAGCGTTCAATCACTTTATCGACCGAACGCCCTCGCTCAACAATATCGCGTCTGATAACACGAATGAGACGATCGTCGGCTTCGGCATCGACAAATACCTTTATATCGCACAACTCGCGTAAAGGAGCATGTGTAAATATCAGTATTCCCTCTACGATAATAACTTGTTTGGGTTCTACCGGTATAGTTTCTTGCGAGCGGCTACAAGTAAGATATGAGTAAATGGGCATTTGGATAGACTTACCCTGTTTAAGCATGTGTATATGAGAAACCAGTAAATCAAATTCAACAGCGTTGGGGTGATCGAAATTAAGTTCCAGACGCTCTTCAAGAGGTAGATGACTATTGTCTTTGTAGTACGAATCTTGTGGTAATACAACCACATCGTTGGCTCTACATTGCTGAATGATTTTTTTTACTACCGTGGTTTTACCCGACCCCGTTCCACCAGCTATTCCAATAATCAACATTATCATTTGTTTTTAACGTGGTAAATTTAATTCATTTTAACTTTTTTTTCATAAAAATTTTTATTTTAATTTTTTTTTTGATTTAATTTTGCTTCAATAATCATAAAATGTTTAGTTATGAAAAATCTATTGAATGTTTTTGTTGTATTAAGTCTGTTATTAGCTTCATGTAAGAAAGATAAAGAAGAGCCCAACAATCCCACACCGGCTCCGTTAACTATTGTAGCCTCCGATTTTGCTAATGCCGGCGATACCATTTTGCTGAATGTGGACACTACCAATTTGAGTGGATTTATTCTCAATGCCGGACAAAACGTAGTTTGGGATTTTGCTGCGTTGTCACCCGATTTTACTGATTCGATGATTTTTCTAGACCCATCAGTAACACAGGGTGCTCAGTATTTTGCTGCTATCTCTAATATGGCACTTCGCCCCGATGATGACCCCAATGTTTGCTTCTACCTCAACAAAAGCAACGACAAGGTCGAAGGTGTTGGTTTATGGGCAAATTTTCAGGGTACCATAATTCATCCAAGCTATTCTGATAGGCCTATTATAATCAAATTCCCGTTTAGTTTTAATTCGAGTTTTAAAGATTCGGCATATTTAACAGAAGTTGTTAATTTAGGACCCGGGCAATATGGCAAACTAGAGATGATTCAAAAATTCGAAATTCAATGCGACGGGGTAGGTACTATTAAACTTCCGAATAACAAATCGTATCAGGTAGTACGCGAAAAACGTACCGAAATTCAGCATTTTAATCTTTATTTGGGTTTTACACAGAATGGTCCATGGACACCTTTCCAACAACAACAGGATACTGTTTACTCATACAATTTCTACGCAAAAAACAAGAAATGGAATGTTGCTTCGGTACAAGTTAAAAACTTTACTACTAATGTTATAAATAAAATTGAATATTTAAAGGAGTAATCTTTTAAATAATACATTTGATTTGAAGGCTGTTCTGTTTATTTAGAGCAGCCTTTTTTATTCTTCAATAATTTGCCAACAAGGTTGCACATATTTTTTCTGCTGCATGTCCATCTCCAAAGATGGGTGGATATTGAATTTCATCAGCATGCCGAATAAAATAATCAGCAGCTTCTGCAACTTTTACCGAGTCAATATTGGTAACTCGTCCAGCTCCTTGCTCGACAATTTCGAGCCATTCTGTTTCGGTGCGAAGAATAACGCAGGGTTTCTGCATAAAATAAGCTTCTTTTTGCAATCCGCCCGAATCGGTCATTACTAGTTTGCATTCTTGCAATAAAGCAAGAATCTCTAAATACGAAACAGGCTCAATCAAATGAATGAGCGAATGTTTATCTAAAACACTTTTAATTTCGGGCAATTGTGATGATAATACTTTTACGGTTCGAGGATGGATGGGAAATACAATATTTGTTTCAGATTATCGATATGGTCGGTATTTTGCTCGCGGTGAATGGTTACTAATGCAAAATCGCCTTTTAGTTTATCTACTATTTGAGGTTTATGTGCTTTTTGTTTAAAATATAAGGCATTATCAAACATAATATCGCCACTTACCACAATAGCCGGATGATCAATGCTATATGGTTTTTGAGTATTTATATTAAACCCTTCACGAATTAGATTATTGATAGCTGTTTGAGTGGGAGCAAAAAGAATGGAAGAAACATGGTCGCAAGTGATGCGGTTTATTTCTTCGGGCATTTGTTTATTAAACGAGCGTAATCCTGCTTCGATATGAGCTACCGGAAAATGCATTTTGGCTGCAGTAACAGCCACTGCAAGGGTACTATTGGTATCGCCATATACTACAACTATATCGGGTTTTTCAGATTGAAGAATCTCTTCAGTTTTAATCATGATTTGAGCTGTCTGATAAGCATGAGTTCCGCTGCCTACATTCATATTGATATGAGGTTGGGGTATGTCTAACTCATCAAAAAAGACTTGAGACATATTGTAATCGTAGTGTTGTCCGGTATGTACAATGATATCTTTAATCTGAGGTGAAAAATTTGTTTTAATGGTTCTGCTCAATGCGGCAGCTTATATTATCTGCGGACGAGCTCCTACAATGTTTAGTATTTTAATCATACATTAATAAAAATTGTACAAAAGTAATTTATATTTTTGCAAAAAGCTTCGCTTTATGAAAGTACTTTTTATGTATTGCAACGAATTTGGCTATAAACCTACAGTTAAAACACTTGAACAGTTCCCCGATGAAACTGAAAGCAAATGGTATAATGATGTACAGGTTGCATTTATACAGGCAGAAGAAAAAGACATGCTTCCGGAACATGATGTAACTAAAAAACTACTGAACAACATTAAATGGATTTGCCGAAAGAATAATACAAACCGCGTTGTGTTGCATTCGTTTGCTCATCTGTCGGAAAGTAAAGCCACGCCGGAGTTTACCAAAGCTTTATTCGACCGCATCGAAGAGCGATTGAAAAACGTTGGCTATGAGGTGTATCAAACACCCTTTGGCTATTTTCTTGATTTATCTATAAAAGCTCCTGGATTTTCGTTAGCAAGGGTGTTTCAAGATTTGTGATGATTAAATTGAAGAAAAAGATTATTTTTTCCGACAGTGCTGCTTTTTATGATTAATTTATTGATATGCAAACATATATAGAATCATTAAGGCACTATAAATTAATTTTAACCTAAATAATTCGTGGATGGGCTTTATTTGATAGTTCCCAATGAATGATTTGGGATAAACAGTCAATCCATTTTCTCATACTAAATTTTTTTAGTAAAAGTAAATGGTTTATTCGAAATATCAAAATAACAGAAATTATTTATTAATGCCGATGTTCCTGATGATTTTTATCTTCGGGTAGCTTACAGCATGGAGGCAAAGCTTCGTATGCAAAGGGGTCAGCTTTTAAATCATCTGCCTGATAGCCAATTTTTGAAAGAGCTAATCGGATTTTATCGGGATTTGTTTTTTTAGGATTATATACAACCGTAACTTCTTTTGTTTCAAGATTTAAATTAGACGAAAATACTCCTTTTTCGTAAGATAATGTTTTTTCTATACGGTCTTTACACATACTGCATTGTGCCGAAGTTTTAATTTTAATTTCTTGTTTTTGCTGAGCATTTAAAATGGTTACAGTAAAAAAGAAAGACATTACTAAAGTAATCATGGTTGTTTTCATAGGCATTTATTTTTTAATTTTATATCGTAAACCGGCGTAATACAATCGTCCCATAATGGGTCCCCAGATAACGGAGGCATCAAAATAGTTTCCAAATGGGTCATCATAAGCAATTATAGGCTTTTGCTGAGTAAAATTGGTTAAATTTTCTACACCTGTATATATTTCCCATTTTTTAAAACGTCGAGTTAACTGAAAATGAATAATCGTATAATCGGGCGATGTTTTCGTTAATTGATATTCAAAAGGATTTGAAGAAAAATCGGGTATTGTTGCTTTACCTACATATTGAACAGTAACATCGAATTGCCATTTTTCAAATTTAGTATTATACGAAGCCGTAAATAAGCCTTTGAAAGGTGTAGATAAAGGTTTTTGGAGTAGTTTGCCTTGATAAGTTTGTTTTACATCGTTGTAACGTCCAATGAGAGTTAAATCAAGATGTTTGATAACAGAGGTTGTAATATTCAACTGAAAACTATTGCTGTAACTTTTGCCATTGAGCTGATAAATACGAACTTCACGTGGATGGGTTATATTGTCTATAATGGTTTGACTTAAAAATTCTGTTCTGTATGCATCGGCATTTATTTGAATGCTTTTATCGTCATTTATCTTAATTTTATGATTAAGGCTTATACCAGCATTCCATGCTTCTTCGGGTTTTAATTGTGTGGGGAAGTACCAATTGCGAGAGCTTACCATTAAACTCATATTTTCGGCAACCGGATAGGTTAAATGACAGCCTTTTCCAACCGACAAACGAACATTTGTATTTTCTGTAAAGTCATATTTTATATGTAAACGGGGAGTATTTATCCACCTGTATTGACTATGATAATCGGTGCGAAATCCAAGCATGAAAGTTAAGATTTTTTGATAATCGAAAGTATATTGAGCAAAAATACCGGGTATATGATATCGTCGATTCCACGAAGTATCAATATTGGTTACCTTGAAATACTCGTTGAAATGATTAAACATATAAGAAGAACCGATATCTATTTTATGATTTTCTTCGAATATAAAGGTATGAAAAATAACATTGGTATAAATAGATTGTTCGGTTGCATCATAGCGATTGTAACCAAAATATGCATCTTGATTATGATAGATGGCTTTGGTTTGTATTCCAATGCTGGTTTCGTGGCGATTAAAATAAAAACCATGTTTTGCTTCTAAATCGTATTTTTGGGTCTGTATTCCTATGCCATAATGATTGTTTGTAAACTTATCTTTTGAGGGATCAAAATTTATTTGTCCGCCAATTTTATCGTCCCATAGTGCTTTTATACCATATTGTATGCAATAAATACCTTCTTTTTCTAAATTCCATCGGTTGTATAAATGAAGTTGTTTTGATAGAGGGATATCGAGAAAGCCATCGTTGTTATGATCGTTTTTCATTATTTGTGATTCGGTATGTACAAGCAATCCTACGGCAACATGTTCGGTCAATTGTCGGGCAACATCGGCATTCAACTCGCCTCTTCCCTCACTGTTGGTATAGATATTTACAAACAATGGATCGGATAAATGAGGTCGTTTAAACTCGGTATTAATTTGTCCGGTAATCGATTCAAAACCATTATTAACCGAAGAAGTGCCTTTTGAAACTTGTATTGATTGCATCCATGTTCCGGGGACGTAGGTTAATCCATACGAATTTGATAAGCCAAATATAAGAGGCATATTTTCGCCAAGTATTTGAGTATATATCCCGGCTAATCCAAGCATTTGGATGTGTTTTGCACCTGTTACTGCATCGCTGTAACTAACATCTACGGTTCCACTATTTTCAAAACTTTCGGACAAATTACAACATGCTAATCGTTTTAATCCTTCAGAAGAAATTATTTCGGTTTTAATGGGATTGAGTTTATCTAAGTATTCGCTCTTTTGTCGAGCTGTTATTTCTACTTCATTTAATACTTGTATCGACTCCAACACAACTTTTATATCTTTTTGACCTTCGACAATACGGATGGTATCTGATTTATATCCTACAAAGCTAATTACCAGATAATTAGTTTCGGGAATTCTCTTTAATTTAAATTTTCCCAAAGCATCGGTAGTTGTGCCAATTTGTGTATCTTTCCAATATACACTGGCACCAGCTAAAGGTTCAAAATGTATACGACCTTGATCTTTTTGTTTTTCATATACATAGCCGGTTATCATTACTTGAGCATGAACAGCTAAAGCTATAAAGATTAAAATAAATGTAAGAGTATATTCTTTATACATAATTTGCAAATTTAATACTACTAATTATCTATAAAAATAATAGAGATAATTTTAAATTAATTTAACAATTATTAAGAATGCAAATTAAATTTCGAGAGAAGCCATTCGTACTTTAAAAAGTTTTTTTTCGGATTTTCAAGAAAATGTCATTCATTGAACGTAATTGAAGAAGTGTAATCTGCATAAAATAATAAGATGGAATAATGCCCCTGTTTTTTTAGCCGCTTTTATATTCGCTTTTTGTAAAAGAGCATGGAAGTTAAGTAATTCGATGTGTTGAATTTTTTACTATTTAATCAGAACGAAATTTCTTAACTACTTGTGAAATAATACTTGGGTCTATTAAAATTAAAGAAATAACCTTACGAAATGTTTTTGCATTCGCAAATACTTTAAAAAAAACAATTTGAGCAAAACCGATTGTCCAAAAAATATGTACGTTGTCCATTATAGTTTAGTTTATAGCAAGAACAATATATGAAAAAAAGAACCAAATGAAAAAAATCAAAAGTTTAGTGAGTTTGTCAAATTACGCCTTTTTTAAATTTTATTTCGAACAACAGTAAAAACTTATAAATTGTTATTTCTTTAATGAAAAGATATAACAATTTTAATGTTCATTTATTCTTAAAATTTTATTAATGTTCTAATGGTAGGTAATTGAACACGAGTATGACCATTAATTTTCAAATAAATAATAGCTATTGAGCTATTTTGTGAACTTTCTTTTGTATATTTGCTAAAATTCATTGATGATGAAAGTCTCTTTCTTTTTCGTATCGCTTTTATTTATATTTATTGCATGCGACAAAATAGAACCTCCGTTTAAACAGCAAAACAATATCACCAACGATACAAACGTTTTCATTCAAAAAGTACTTATCGAGGATTTTACGGGTCATCGTTGTGGTAATTGTCCTCGTGCTCATGAGAAGTTACGCGACTTGAAAAATGTGTATGGCTCAAAAATAGTGGCAATTTCGATACATAGTGGTTTTTTTGCTATGCCACTACCACCTTCGTATCCAGCTGATTATCGAACACCCGAAGGTGACGAAATAACAAATACATTTGGCATTACTCAGTATCCATCGGGCATGGTAAATCGTAAAATTTATAATGGTAATTTAATAATGTCACACGACAGTTGGGCAGAAGCTGCCAATGCTATTTTACAGCAACAACCTTCCATCGGAATGAGCATTCAGAATTCCTTCCAGCAAAGTAATAATACTATTACAAGCATTGTTACGTTAACACTCTTGCAAGAACTGTCTGTTCCAATGAAATTATGTATTTTTTTGACCGAAGATAGTATTATATCGCCGCAAACCGATTATAGTCTTAATCCGAATCTTATTCCTAATTATGTTCACATGCACATGTTGCGAAAATCGTTTAATGGTGCATGGGGCACTGAAATTAATCTGACTAATAAAAATATAGGCGATACCATAAAAAGAAGTTTTTCATTGCCTTGGAACAATAACTGGAAAAAACAACATGCTCATGTTATTGCTTTTGTTTATAATACTGACAACAACGAGGTTATTCAGGTAGAAGAAAAGAGTGTGGAATAGTTGGAGTGTTATTATCTCTCAAAAAAATTATATTTAGGTATTAAAGCAATATCTATGATCGTCTGATTTTTCCAAATAATTCTACGTAGGGTACGTTATTTCAACTTATTTTATAGAAGAATGTTCCGTTATGTGTAAAAGTATTTACATCAAGATTTCGCCAATATGCTGTTCTATAAATGTATCGATAAATTCCAGGCTTTGTTGAATTTTATTGTACATCACATCGTCATTTTCGAGAAATAAAACACGTTGTCTGTATTCAGCAACCATTTTTTCTAAAAATGGGCTGGTGGTTAGAGGACGCCTGAATTCTAAGGCTTGTGCAGCATTGAACAATTCTATAGCCAGTATTTTCTTGGTATTTTGTGCAACCTTATATGCTTTTGTTGCTGCATTGGCACCCATACTTACATGGTCTTCTTGTCCTTGCGACGATTCGATACTATCTACCGATGCCGGTGTACAAAGTATTTTATTCTGATTTACAATGGATGCTGCCGTGTATTGTGGTATCATAAAGCCGGAGTTTAATCCCGGGTGCTTAACAAGAAAAGGTGGCAGTCCGCGTTTACCACTTAATAGCTGATAGGTTCTGCGTTCGGAAATATTGCCCAGTTCGGCAAGGGCAATACTCAGGTTATCGAGCGAGATGGCCAAAGGCTGTCCGTGGAAGTTGCCAGCCGAAATTATTAAATCTTCGTCGGGGAAAATGGTTGGGTTGTCGGTTACGGCGTTTATTTCGCGGTTAATAACCTGTGCCACGTATTCGATGGTGTCTTTTGATGCACCATGTACTTGCGGGATGCAACGGAACGAGTATGGATCCTGAACATGTTGTTTTGGTCGGTTAATGAGTTGACTGCCTTCGAGTAATGTTCTGAAACGTTTGGCTGTAATTTCCTGTCCTTTGTGGGGGCGTATTTGTTGTATCAGTGGATGAAAAGGCTCAATGCGTCCGTCAAAAGCATCGAGCGAAAGAGCACCAATCACATCGGCAGTGTACGATATTTTAAGGGCTTCCATAACAGTAATAACCCCGTAAGCAGCCATAAATTGTGTACCATTGAGCAAGGCGAGCCCTTCTTTCGAATGAAGTTCAATGGGTTGCCAATTAAGTATTTTAAAAACTTCGCTGGTGGAGCGTTTTTTTTCTTCGAAATAAACTTCACCCATCCCTATAAGAGGCAACGATAGGTGTGCTAACGGGGACAAATCGCCCGATGCCCCAAGCGAACCCTGTTGATATATCACTGGCAGTACGTTGTGATTAAACATGTCGACAAGTCGTTGAACAGTTGCTAATTGAACCCCACTATGTCCTTGTGAAAGAGATTGAATTTTGAGCAAAAGCATGAGTTTAACTATCTGTTTAGGAACTTCATCGCCCATACCACACGCATGAGACATTACCAAATTTTTTTGCAGCGTTGTCAGTTCTTCGAATGATATGCTTACATTGCATAATGCTCCAAAACCTGTAGTAACGCCGTAAATAGGATGAGGATAATTTTTTATTTTTTCGTCTAAATATTTACGACATTTTACAATTCGTTCGATGGCTGTTTCCGATAAGGCAATTTGTTGATCGTTCGATTTCAACAACTCATCGATGGTTGCAAAATCAAGTGGTTTCGACGATATATAAAACGTTTTCATATTTAAATATTTTTTAGGCTTAATTTTAAGATAATTAAGAAATAGTATAAAAGCAGAGGTTTCTTAGAAAAGGCTGGTTCGATTGAGTTTAATCATATAAAACCGCAAGAACGACATTAAGAAAATTTTCTGCAATGGTATAATTTTTTAATTTCTGAACAAATGACTTTTTTCGTGTTTTACGATTTTAACGATTTAAGAAAACTTATGAGATGCTCAAAAATTAATTCCGCAGCGGCAATGGAACTGATTTTGTTTTGCAATACATCTTCTTCGTATTGAAGGATAAGTTTTTTGATTTCGGGACGATTGAATATTTCTTCGTTGATTAAATCATGAATGGTTTCGTGCATCCAGTGTTTAGCCTGTTCATTTCTACGTCGTGCAAAGTATTGGTTGGTTTTAACGTACTGAAAGTATTGTTCTAACAGATGCCACAATTGGTTAAGTCCTGCACCTGTTAGTGCGGAGCAAGTAAGTACTTGTGGTTGCCATTTCGAGTCGGGCAAAGGCATGTAATGTAAAGCATTTTTAAATTGGTGTGCTGCCTTTTCGCATCGTTGTACATTGTCTCCATCAGCTTTGGTGATAATAAGTATATCGGCCATTTCCATAATTCCGCGTTTAATACCCTGCAACTCGTCGCCCGAACCTGCAAGCATGAGTAGCAAAAACACATCGACCATTTGGTTGACGACGGTTTCGGATTGTCCTACACCTACCGTTTCAATCATTATAACATCAAAGCCAGCAGCTTCGCAAAGAATAATGCTCTCGCGCGTGCGGCGAGCTACCCCGCCCAGTGTGCACCCCGATGGACTTGGGCGTATAAACGCATTCGGGTGAACCGATAGCGACTCCATGCGGGTTTTATCGCCCAAAATGCTGCCTTTGCTCTTTTCGCTACTCGGATCGACAGCTAAAACAGCTAACCTGTGATTTTTTTCAACAATAAGTTGGCCAAAATGTTCGATAAAAGTGCTTTTTCCTACACCAGGAACACCAGTTATACCTATTCTAACAGAATTTCCGGCATAAGGCAAACATTTTTCTACTATGGAACGGGCAATTGAACGATGCGATGGCTTTTGACTTTCGACGAGGGTTATAGCCTGACTTAGGATGGTTAAATTTTGTTTTAGAATTCCATCAACAAAGTATTCCGGTTCTTGTATCTGTTTTTTTTTCTGAGGTTTTAAGTAGGGATTAATATTCGGAGGTTGTTCTACTCCGCCTTGTATTTTTAAGGCACTTTTATCGGGTTTATTTTGCATTATTCTGTAATGGCTATTTGTTCTGAAATTAACTGTTTTGCAAATTGTTCGCCAGCTTCTAAGAAGGGTTGCTTATTATATGGAATGAATTTAGCTACAATACCATTGTTGAATAGTTTAAGCTTAAGTTCTTTAGCAGTAGCATTGATGATTTTGGTAGCTTCACCACTCCAACCATAGCTGCCAAACGACATAAAGAGCTTTCGGTTGTCGCGAATAGGGTTAATCATGGCAAAGAGCTTATAAACCGGAAGCAACGTGTTTTGATTAATAGTAGGCGAGCCAATCATAATTCCATCGGCAAGGGTCAGCAGTGAATCTAATTCGCCCAACTCCATTTTTTCTATGTCGGCAAGAATTACTTGGCAGTTGCTATTCCTTTTAACACCTTCGGCAAGGGTTTCGGCCATCTGACGTGTATAACCATAAGCAGAAATGTATGTAATAAGTACTGTTTTTTGCTGGTGTATAGTTTTGTTAATATGGTCGGTGGCGTATTCTTTTGTTAACTGAACTATTCGTTTCCAGTTCGAACGTAAAATAGGACCATGACCTGTGCAAATAGTTTTAATAGAAAGTGATTCAATCTTTTCGATGGCTTTAAGCATAAATTTACTGTAAGGTTTAAGTATTACATCGAAGTAGTATTTAAAGGCATCATCGAAATTTCCAACTTCATCGTCGAAAATTTTTTCGTTGCAATAATGTGCACCAAAGGAGTCGCAAGTAAACAGTAATTCATCTTCGATTAAATAAGTGTACATCGAATCGGGCCAGTGTAAATTAGGTGCTGCAATAAATGTTAAAGTTTTATTACCAAGCGATAAGGTATCGTTATCTTTAACAACTAGCGATTTGAAAGGCACATCTACCATATCTTGCAAGTATCGGATAGCATTACCACTTCCTACAACGGTTGCCTGAGGAGCAAAGCGAAGCAGATGTTTGAGTGCACCCGAATGATCGGGTTCGGTATGATTAAGTATGATGTAATCTATTTTTTTAGGGTCGGTTAAAGTTTCAATTTTTTTGATATATTCCTCGCTAAACGTTTCTTTTACTGTTTCGACTATAGCTTTTTTTTCAGCATCTATAAAATAAGAGTTATATGTAGTGCCATATTGGGTTTCCATTACAATATCGAAGGTAACAATATCGAAATCGAGGACTCCAATCCAGCTTGTACTTTCGGAAATTTTTTCAACCTTTAAATTCATATCTATACTTTTTTGCTAAAATATAGCTTTTTAATAGACTTTAAAATGATATGATTCAAATTTTAAGATTTATTAAAATGTTTACATACAGAAGTCAAAAAACATTGTTCACATAATGGTTTTCGGGATTTGCAAATATAGCGACCGTGCAAAATAAGCCAGTGATGTGCATGAGCAAGCACATGTTTGGGGATATTTCTGGTGAGTTCTTCTTCAACTTTGAGAAAAGATTTTGTGCGTTCGACAAGCCCTATGCGTTGCGACACTCGAAAAACATGTGTATCGACAGCTATTACCGGTTTTTGATAAAGCACCGACAAAACAACATTAGCTGTTTTGCGCCCAACACCGGGCAATTTGGTCAATTCGTCAGCACTACTGGGCACTATACCCTTATATTTTTCGGAAATAATTTTGGCTATATTTAATAAATAGCGTGTTTTAGAATTAGGATAAGAGCAAGATTTTATTAAATGGTAAATTTCTTCTTCAGTTGCTTTTGCCATCGATGTAGCATTGGGATATTTGGCAAATAATGCAGAAGTAATTTGATTGACGCGTACATCGGTGCACTGCGCCGATAAAACAACCGCTACAAGCAATTGAAAAGCGTTTTCGTATCGTAATTCGGTTTCGGGCAAAGGATTATGCCGACGAAACAAATCGAATACAACTTTATAAAATTCTTCTTTACTTTGTTTCATCGTTGCAAAGATATTAAAAATATGTTGTTCGGTTTAATCGGAAAAAGTTTAAAACACTCTTATTCAAAACGTCTTTTCGACGAACATTTTCACGGGCTTTATTCGTACACACTTTTCGAACTTGACGAAATATATTTGATAGGACAACTTCTTAAAGAATATCCAACGATACGAGGATTGAATGTTACCATACCATACAAAAGTGAAATTATTTCATATTTGCATCACATCGATCAAATGGCTTTGCAGATAGGGGCAGTTAATACAATTTTAGTTGAAAACGGATATTTAAAAGGATTTAATACCGACGTTATTGGTTTTGAACAAGCATATCGATCTATTTTATGCAACAATCAATCGCTGGCTTTGGTTTTGGGAACCGGCGGAGCATCAAAGGCTGTTGCTTATGTGTTGAATAAATATCATATCCCTTTTAGGTTTGTTAGTAGAACAAAAAAAACAACAGATGCTTTTCTTTACCATGAATTAGACAACTTATTGTTAAACGTTAGTTTGATTATCAACACCACGCCCGTAGGAATGTATCCATTAATAGACGATACGGTACCTATAAGTTTTAATGTTTTTAGTTCAAAACCTACTGTAATAGATTTGATTTACAATCCAGAAAAGACAATGCTGCTTAAACTGGCAGAGGAAGCTGGATGTACGATATATAATGGTATGATGATGCTTAAACAACAAGCTATTGAATCATGGAAAATATGGGGAATATATTAAAGATATTAGTAGGTGTAATGTTTTTAATTTCTTCGTGCAAAGCACCTTTATACGAAATAAAATCAACTCAACAACGTTGGTGTGTGGAGGACAAAGGTATTTATGGTATAAACTATCATTTTATTTTCAAAACTCGAAAAGATTATCGTAGCTTATCGTTAGATAGTGTATGGCTACACAACCAGTGGATAAAAAATTTTCACTATTCTGTATTAGGCAAATCGAATACGGATATACAGTTTAAACCTGAGGATACGGTAATTATTTCGATTAACATGAGCGATACATTATGCGGAACAAAGGCTGCATTACGATATACCATTTGCCAAAAAAGCAGAGAATTAATGTTTTACAAATGGATATTTTTGAAAAATCTTTGTCGATAGGTTTATATTTAATCTAACTTTTCTAATCAAAAGCTACTTGTAATACGAAATTATTGTTAACATAGGTTCAAAAGAATGGGCAAAGTGATGATTACTTTTCCGCTTTTAGCGGTGTCTCTTGGCAGCACTTCCCCGCCGTTGCGAGCCCCGAAGTAATTCGGGGCGTGGTAATCTTGCGTTGCGTTTCTGCATTATGCCTTGTAGTACTGTGAGTGTTGCGGGCATTGCTTCACTTCACTTCGTTCCACTCGCAACGGTGAGGGCTGGTTTGCTTGCCATGTTGCTTTTTTTTGTCATAGAATTAAAAAAACATATAAATATAAGTAATTGTACATCAATTTATTACATATATAAAATCCTGATTTTCTCAAAAAAGAGACAAAGTCAGCAAAAACACTTTTTTTGTTGTAACTTGAGCAAGCCTGAAAAGTTTATTTTTGTTCTTAATTACATGGCATAAGAAATTTTTCTATTGCAATCAATTGGGATTATTCGGATTTTTTTTTCATAAAGTAGCATATAATTATTTTTAACAAATAGCGAAACAAAAATTATTTATTTTTCGTAAAAAAAATAAAGAGAAAGTAGATGTATCCCTAACTTTTCGATACGGCTCTCGAAAATATGGATTATAGCATTTCTAATGCTGGTAGGGATACATTTTTTGCAAGCTCAATCACGTATAAGTAAAAAGCAGTTTAGCGATACAATTCCTCCATTTAGTTCGGTGTATGCTCGTGGTAATGTTAAGATTACCTATCGTCAGGACGATTTTTACAGTGTTACATTCAAAGGTAGTTATCAGGTTTTCAAAGACGTTTATAGCAGTATTAAATTCGATAAGCGGTGTTTAAAAATTGATGCTAGCAGGCTTTTTCAAAACGAATTAATTCATGTAGAAATAATTGCTCCGGTTATTGATACTGTGATATTGTACGATGGAGCGGTTTTTATTACACCAACCAATATCTGGCAAAAAAGTTTGTATGTAGAAATTAATTCACAGCGAAAATCTACCATTTATGTTAATTCGCCCGAGTTTAGTTTAATTTGTAAAGGACAAGGGCAGATAACTTTTGCCGGTTTAGTTGATATTCTTTATGTAAATATAGAGGGCAAAGTTAAGCTCGAAACAGAGGTTGTCTCAAAATACATACAAGTTAAAACATATCATCACACGGTATTTGTTGGTAAAGGCAAGTCGTTTGTGTGCGATTGTCATTCATATCATTCTTCATGGATAGATGCTTCGCTCATTCAATGTGGCAGGGCAAAAGCCTTTGCCCTGGACGAGTCGTCTATCATTATTAAGAGCGAAGAAAAGCCATTGTTGTTGCCACTGAGTAAAGGAAAAATAAACTTTTATTCTCCCGAGGGTTCGGTGATAATAGATTCTAATGAAATAGGTAATATAAAAAAGTTAAAAGAGTAGTAGTTTTTATTCCCATTCGATAGTAGCTGGTGGTTTAGAGCTTATATCATAAACAACTCGGTTGATACCTTTTACCTGATTGATGATGGAGTTAGAAACTTCTGCCAAAAACTCATAAGGCAGGTGAGCCCAGTCGGCTGTCATACCGTCGGTACTGTGTACGGCACGCAGGGCTACTACACGCTCGTATGTACGTTCGTCGCCCATAACACCCACAGAATGAACCGGCAAAAGTATTGCTCCTGCTTGCCAGATACTATCGTATAGCTTATGCTCTTTTAATTTAGATGTGAATATATCATCGACTTCTTGTAATAGTTGTACATTTTCGGCGGTAATTTCTCCAATAATTCGTATGGCTAATCCCGGTCCCGGGAAAGGATGTCGATTCAAAATAATATCGGGCAAATGTAGAGCTTTGCCAACCTTTCGCACTTCGTCCTTAAATAAGAATTTCAGAGGTTCGATAATTTTTAAATTGAGTTTTTGGGGTAGTCCGCCAACATTGTGATGCGATTTAATGGTAGCCGAGGGTCCATTGACCGATATCGATTCAATTACATCGGGATAAATGGTGCCCTGAGCTAGCCATTGAATGTTTTGTAGTTTTCGAGCTTCGCGTTCGAATATATCTATAAATGTTTTGCCTATAATTTTTCTTTTTTCTTCGGGGTCGGTTATACCTTTTAGGTTGCTCAAAAATTCGTTCGAAGCATCGATTCCAATTACATTCAAATTTAGTTGCCGATAGGTTGTTAAAACCTGTTCGTATTCGTTTTTTCGTAATAGGCCGTTGTTAACGAATATGGCTGTTAATTGATTGCCTATGGCTTTATTTAACAACAACGCTGCTACCGACGAATCTACTCCTCCCGATATGGCAAGCAGTACTTTGTCGTTTCTTACGGTATTGCGTATTTCTTGAATGGTGCTTTCGATGTAAGAGTTTGGAGTCCAATTGCATGAGCAATGGCAAATATCAACAGCAAAGTTTCGTAATAAGTGTACTCCGTAAACAGTATGATATACTTCGGGGTGAAATTGTATTCCGTAAGTTTGTGTTTGAGTATCGGCAAAAGCAGCAACAGGAATATCGTTGGTACGAGCTATGATGCTAAAATAGGGTGGTAGTTTTACAATGCTATCGGCATGCGACATCCATACTTGACTGTTGTTTTCAATATAGGTGAAGAGCGGATTGTGCTTATCTTCAATAATTAGTTGTGCTCTTCCATATTCGCGCATGCGAGATGGTGTAACTTCTCCGCCGAAATGTTGAGCTAAATATTGTGCACCATAGCATATACCTAAAATTGGCAACTTGCCGTAAAACGAGTTGACCGGTAAAACTGGGTGATTAGCATCTCTAACAGAAAAAGGACTTCCAGAAAAAATAATACCTTTAATATCCGGGGTAAGTTCAATTGTTTTATTGAACGGAACAATTTCGCAGTATATGTTCAATTCGCGTATTTTACGGGCAATAAGTTGTGTATATTGCGAACCGCAATCGAAAATTACAATTTTTTCGTTATGCATTTTTTCTTGCAAATGTAAGAGAAAATATTGAATGTAAAAGTCGTGTTTTATAAAGTTTTTTAACGAACGCGGATTTTAATGGTTTCGTTAATCCAACATCCTATGGTGTATGATTTTCCTTCGCTATCGCCATGAAAGAACATATCTTCTTTAGTAGGAAACATGGCTGAGTATGAGGCTATAAGACGATTGGCTTCATCAGCAACATCAGGGTCAATGGAACGGGCAGTAATAAACTTATCAACGGCAGCCACATAAACGAGCGATTGGTAATAAGTATCTTCGCCACATTCTTTGGCACTTTGAGCATAGAACTGACCTATAAGTATATAAGGTTTGCCCCAATTGCGTTTTAATTCAATGGCTTTGAGTGCATAATTTCGGGCTGTATTGAGTTGACCAAGCTTGGTGCCCGTGATAATGGCTAGTTCGTAGTAGTATTGGGCTTTTTGTTCGGCTACAGAATCAAGGTTAATAGCTTGAAGATAGTACGATGAGGCTTTCGAAAACTCGTTACGTTTTACAAAAAGTTGTGCAAGTGAATATGCCGAGAATGCAGAGGGTTGTAACTTATTAAGTTGTTCCGATGCTTCGGCATATACTTTTGAGTCGGTACATTGCTGACGTGCTAAAAGCTTAATTAATACTTTTAACATATCAATGTTATCTTTGTTGGCTTCGTATTTTTTGGTAAAAATGGGTACAATTTTTTCGCAGGTGGCAACTCCAGAGTTAATAAGGGCAAGGTCAATGTTGTCTTGTGCTTTTTTTATGTTTTCGTTGTCGGGTTTGGCTTCGTATTGTGAGGTTAATGCTTCTGAACATTTGTTGTATAAATCTAAAATTTGTTCGGCGGGAAGTTTGTTTTCTTTATACAAATCTACAGCAATGCTCATAAGTGTAGTAATGGCTGCCGGATCGGAGCTTTTGCCGTCAATATCGAGCGATTTAGATAGAATATCGAGTGCTTCTTTCTTTTTATCGGGATAAAGTTTGTAAAAATCGATGCCTTTATATCCCAGAACTTTTCCTTCTTCGCCAAAGTTTTCGATGCGTTTGTCGTACATAAGCATCAATGTGTCGGCGTATTTTTTTCGAATGTTTGGGTCTTTAGTGTTATTGATTTTGTACCACAAAATTTTAGGTCCGTGAATGTAGAGATTTTTACTTGCTTTGGGACATTCGTTTAGTACGATGCTCCATGGCTGGTAGGCATCGTTTAAATTGTTTTGTCTGTAAAATTCTACATACAACGATAAATTCATCTTACAGTGTTCGGGATTACTGCCCCATTTGGCGTCGTCATCTTGCGATTTTACCGTTAGTAAACTTAAAATCAATAACCCAAAAGTTAAGCTTATCGTTTTCATACTAATCATATTTACGCTTTATAAACCAAATATCATGAATATTAAGGCTTAGGGAGAATTGCCAGAACGACTCTTTAATGAGGTTATTGTTTGTTGTTCCACGGTTTCCGTATGCTAGCGAAACGTTGATGATCGGGGGTAGTTTTCGCCGTATCATGGTACTTTCTCCTTTATCGGTTTTGGCTATTGGTAAACCTAAACCAAATGTTATGCCAAATTCGTTAATGTTGTGCAAATTTAAGTTAAGGTATGTTTGATTGTAGTAAAATCCCATGCGATAATGAGTCATCTTCCAGTATTGGTAGAATTTGGTGGGATCGGGGATGTACTGAATTCCGGTTGCAACAAACATGGAATTTTTTAGATTGGTTTGTTCGCCAAAGATGGACGATTTTGACCATTCCTTAAATGATATTTCTCCTGTCCAGGTAAATTTATTGTTGGTTTCAATAGTAAGTCCAATGCCGTATGATTGGGGAACCTTAATGTAACCTTTTTGGTTTTCAATGTTTAGTATGGTGTCTTTAGTAATGGAGCCCTGCAAGTTAAGAAATTTTGTAATGAGTATGGTTTGACGAGCCTGGATGGGGGTTAACGGATGATAAATTAGTCCTGCAATTATTTTAAGCTTGTTTCTCTTTTCCATATTGTTTTCTTCTTGCAATAAAAATTGATATTGTAAAGCTCCTTTAACATCTATACCATTGCTAATGATACGGTCAGTTTTGTTTACATCGAAAACATATAAATCTTCTAAAAAGACAGATGAGGTATATCTATCAATTGAGCCAAAAATGAAAGCAGTTTTTACTCCGAATGATAATTTATGAAAGTGATTTATTAGCAGGTTGTCTTTTTTAACGGTATGTTTATTGTTCAAAACATTAAATCCATTAGACCAGAATACTTCATTTAGTCCGCCATCTCCTTTGTAAGTGTTTGTTAATACTAATGTGTCGATGTTTTTTACTTCTTGAATGTTGTAGCCCGAATTGCTAAAGGGCGAAAGTCCAATATTTACTTTCCAGTTTTTTGCTATGGGGAATCCCATAGCAACGTAATTCATATCGGTATTGGTTTTAGTATACGAAGAAGAAAGGTGCTTAAGTGTAAAAACTCGTCCCATCATCGAAATGTCGGTAACAAAAGTCAGTGTATCTATTTCGGTTGCTGCGGCAGGGTTTTCGCTGTTGATATAACGATTAGAACGATGGGCTATGGATGTAAAACCCATAGCAAAGCCCGGAACATAAGATGGGTAGGAAATATCGCCAATACCAAACTTAGAATATGGCGACAGTGTAAACGACTGACTAAAGTATTGAGTAGATATAGAGATGCAAATGATAATGAAAACATATTTATAACGCATTGTATTTTAGTATATTAATTAAACCTATTCCGACCAGATTTGTTTCCACAAAGATGGTATTTTTTAAATATTTTACCAAAAATAAACTATCGCCTCCCGTAATGATTATTTGTAGTGGTGAATATTTTTGTTCACAGTATTGAATGTATTCATTCATTTCGGCTATGGTGCCATACAATACACCGTACTCAATGCAGTCGATGGTATTTTTGGCTGGAAATGTTTTTAAATTGTTGATATGTCCAAGTGGCAATTTACCTGTAAATTCATTCAGGGCTTTAAATCGTATTTGAATACCTGGCGAAATAGCTCCTCCGAGATATGTTTTGTCGGAAGTAATGAGGTCGTATGTAATGGCTGTACCGGCATCAATAACAAGGCAGTGCGTGTTTGGAAAGAGGCACGATGCAGCTACTACCCCCGCAATTCTATCGTAACCAAGTGTGTTGGGTGTTTCGTAAGCATTCTTAATAGGTAAAGGTGTTTCGTGGTTAAGAACCACGAAGGTATTGGCTTGTTGTTTAAAGTCGTAAATACTTTTTTCGGAAAGAATATTTCGCACATCACTAACAATCATGTGTATTGATCTGTAAGGGAATGAATGTATATAATCGGATAGTTCTTGTAAAGAAGTAAAAAAACGACTTGTAATATTATTAGATGTGTCATCCAGACTATATACTTTAATGAGTGTATTGCCAATGTCGACTGCTAAAAATGTCATAAAACAACGAATAGTTTCAGAAAAAAATGCTTAACTTCAAGGTTTGAAAAATACTCATAAAGGTATCGATTTTTTATGAATAAAATGCCAAAAAAAATAATCGTAGTTGAAGATGATAAGTTATTGTTGACCATATTTACTTTGTACATACAGGAATTGGGACATAAGTTGGTAGGAGCATTTACAAAAGCAGAAGATGCTATTGAATGTTTAAAAAGGGAGAAGGCAGATTTAGTAATGTTAGATATTTATCTGCCCGATGGTATGAATGGAATTGATGCGTCCAAAATTATCTATCTCGAATTTAATACTCCTATTATTTATATTTCCAGCTATATCGAAGAAGTTAATACGGCTCAGTTTATCAATTATGGTGTTTATGGTTATTTAATAAAACCGATAGACAAATATAATTTAGATGTAACGATTGATTTAGTATGTTGGCGTCACCAGTACGAACAAACCCGTAAGTTAAGTGAGCAAGTATTGAATAAGATGCATTATGCAATTTTTACTCTTTCGCTAAGTGGAAAGATACTTTTTACCAACGATGCCTCGAAACTTATCTTTGAGAAAAATCCTGAGGAAAGCGAATACTTTTATGAATGGATTGGAATGGATGCTGAACAGTTTGCAACAGATATTAGCGAAGATATAGTATCAAAAGGTTTTTTGTCAAAAACCAACAAAGTAACTATAGGTAAAAAACAAAGGATTTTTCAAACTAATTATTCTTTGCTTTTAGACGAGATTAATGAACCATTTGGGATGGCTGTTTTTGTAAATGAAATTACAGAACTTGCCGAACTTTCAGATGGCTTTGCTAAAATAGGGGCTTTACATACTGCTCTTGTAAATGGAATGAATCAATCGTTGTTGGTTTTTGATAAGCACCATTTATTGTTTTTTAACTCCCAAGCATACATTTGTTTTTTAAACAGATTTGATCTTCAACTTTCGGAAGGATTAAATATTGCAGATGTGATTTTTTTCTTGCCCAATACAGAGCTGAATAATTTATTTAATAACGTATTTAATGGAGTTACTCACAATACAGAACGTGTGATAGAAAAAAATGGCAAGAAAACTTATGTAAACCTTAGCTGGCTACCTATTGAGTACAATAAAGAAGTAATGTACTGTATGTTGTTAATAAACGATTTAACTTCTTATCGCGAACTCGAACACGAATTACAAGAAATAAAAAGCGAGCTAAAACCTATATTTGATAGTAGTATTCAGCGTTTTTATTTAATTGACCTCGATTTAAAATTAATAGCATTTAACAAGTCGGCTAAGGACATTATTTACAAAGAGCTTAATCGGTCTTTGAAAAAAGGCGATTGTGTGTTGGATCTTATACCTCAAGAGGAACGACGAAAATTTTTTTTGGAGCAATTTGAATTAGCAAAACTTGGTCATAGTATTTCGTTTAAAGAATCGTACCCCTTGAAAAATGAATTGCGATGGAACGAGACACACCTCGATCCGGTTGTAGATGATAGAGGTGAAATAAAAAGAATATTGATATGGACATTAGACATTACCGAAAAGGAAAAATATTTACACGATTTGAAAGAAAGTCAACAGCGTTACGAATTAATTGCTCGTGGTGGTAACGATGGTATTTTCGATTGGGATATGGTACAGAATACCGTGTATTTGTCGCCCAGGTGGAAAGCTTTGTTAGGTTACGACGATTATGAGTTAAAAAACGAATTTGGCGTTAGAGATTCGCTAATACACCCCGATGATAAAGAAAAGGCACAAAAAATTTTGAGCGATTATCTTGAAGGTAAAACTACCGTTTATGAAAACGAATTTCGTTTAAAGCACAAACGTGGTTACTATATATGGATTATTGAAAGAGGCGAATTGTTGAAAGATGAATATGGCAATAAAATACGTTTTGCCGGGTCGATAACCGATATTACGCGTTTGAAGAAAACCGAAGACGATTTGTTAAAAATCAATCAAACATTGCTTGATGAGCGTAAAATGTTTATGCAAGGCAGTGTAGTTATTACTCGTATAAGAGCCGACGAAAGCAAAAAGTTTATTTACATATCCGAAAATGTTAAAGATGTTTTAGGTTTTTCGGTAGAAGAATTTACTCAGGGAATGATAACTTACGATTCACTCATTCATAAAGAAGACCTGGAGATGCATCAAAAAGAGCGAGAAGAAGCCATTAAAAATAACATTAAGCAAATATCTTTTACTCCTTACAGAATGCGGCGTAATGATGGTACCTATATCTGGGTAAAAGACTTTTCTACGCTGGTTAAAAACAGTGATGGAACAAAAGATATATTAGGTTATTTTATCGATATAACAGAGCAAAAACGTTCGGAAGAAGAACTTATCAACTCAAACAAACGATTTGCCTCGCTTTTTGAAGAAGCAAGCGATGCTATTATTCTGCTCGATGAAATTACGATTATTGAAGCAAATAAAAATGCTGAATTATTATTTGGTTATTCAAAAGAGCAATTAAAGCAAATGACTATTTTAATGCTTTCGCCCGAAATTCAGCCAAACAGAGAAAAAAGCAGCGATCGATTCAATCGTAAGATCTTAAATGCAATGACAGGTGCAAGTTCTTCAAAAGCATTTTATTGGCAGTTTATAAATAGCGAAAATAAACTTATTGATACAGAAATAGGTATAAGCCTTATTGTAGTTAACAATAAACGAATTATTTATCAGGCAATTATCAGAAATATCACAGAACGTAAAAAAATAGAAAATGCACTTAAAGAAAACGAACGTAAGTTTAAAACGTTGCTCGATTCGATACCCGATATTTTATTTATTCTCGATAAAAACAACACATATACGTATTTTAAACCCGATAAAGATAAATTGTTTGATATACCTCATGAGCAAGTTATTGGTAAGAACATAAAGGATTTTTTTGATGGCGAAATTTTAGATCAATATCTGGCATGCATAGAAAGATGTCGCAGTACGAAACAAACTACTGAAATTAATTACACCATAAACTCACCGCTGGGAATAAGAAAATTTGAAGCACGTCTGACAATGCTAAACGATGAGGAAATATTGCAAGTGGTTAGAGATTTAGGATCTGCCGTTTAGTTTTTCATGAAATAAGCGATATCCAAACATAATATCTATGCGTCCAAATTGATGGCTTAAGAGAATCTGATTGCTTAAAGGATATTTGTAATCGTCCGATATCGCTGCAAAAATAAAATAAAATCGATTTTTGCTATAGGTAGCTGCAAGGCGAACATTTATTGTAAAGCCAGTGGTTGAATGTGCATAATATTTATCGGGTTGTGACGTAAGTTCTTTGTTTTGAAATTGATTGGCTAATCCTGTGATTAAACTAAAATGAAATATCCAGTTTTTTACTTTTAAATTGTATAAATAACCACCTTGCACACCAATCATTAGCGTGTTGAAAGACTTGAATCGAAAGTCGTTTTTAAATATCGTATCGAGCAAAGTAGATGTGAACGAAGAATCAGTGGAGAGTAAAAAGATATTGAATTTTCCCCCGAAAACCCATGTACCAGTGGATTTTTTTTGAATTTCAGAAGCCGAAAAAGCTGCTTTTGGTGAAAACTTATCGGATTTAACTATTCGAAACATACTGCCTCCCAATTGTTTTAATTCTATATCGGGACGAAGATATACCTTTTGGTTGTCGTTGGTAACATAATAACTTTCGGAATAAAAACTTTTGTATGATTGAAAAAACAAATCAATCAGATAATGTTTAGGGTATAAATGCGATTGTATATCCACTCTTGTTGTGTTTCCGTATACAGATTCATCCCTTTTTCCGAATGAAGCTAAGCTTAATGATAAATCAAACCAATCATAATTTGCACCAAAGCCAAATGACCCCCATGTATTAGGTAAATAATTAAGCCTGTAATTTTTTTCACTGTTTTGATATTCGAGTTGTTGGTTTTTGCTAATGATGTATGAATATAAAGTGCCTTTATAAGGGTAGTGCCCAATGTAATTTGTATCGGTGTTTGATGCAAATGTTTCAACAACAACAACTAGCAATAAAACTGAAATTGCTTTTATCATTGTGTTTTAATGAATTTATGGGTTTCATAGTTGATTTTAAGAAAATAAACGCCAAGCGGTAAAGAACTTACATCGATGCATGAGCATTCTGAATTGATGTTGGTAGGCATGGGATTTCCAAGTACATCGTAGATACAGGCATGGTCAATAGCTCGGTTGCTCTGTATATAAAGCTTATCGTTGGTTGGATTGGGATAAAGCGAAATGATGCTGATTGGTTGAACGTTGGATACAGAAGTAATGCTGCCTACTTTGTTTACAATGTAATTTTGAGGATCGATGGAAATAGACTGCACGGCAAAAGGCACATAAACTCTGAAAGTTTGATTGTTCAACTGTGGAGTAATGCAATGTGTAATGCTTTGTGTGCCGTTTGAGAACTTAATATCAACCGGATTGTGGAAAAATGGAGTAATACTTGGTGCCGATGTTTGTTGAGTAAATGTAAATTCAACACTATCATTTTGTTGGTTCCAGTATATAGAATATGTTGGAAAACCTTCGCCATAAAACCATTCGTCGAAGAATTGCTGAAAGTCGATACCTGTGTAAGCAGATGCAAAATTTTTAAAGTCGTCTGCAGTAGCAGTACTAAAAGCAAATTGTTGTAGGAACGATTGTAGTAGCCCGAAAAAGACTGTATCGTTGTTAATGATGTATCGCATGGTGTGAATAATGGCAGCTCCCTTCTGATACGTAAGCCTATAGTCGAAGATTCGTTGTTCGTCATAAATGGAAGCAAAAGGCACGTATATACTACCATCAGGTAAAGACATTATATCGGTGTGGTTGGTATTCATCCATTGATCGGCTTCGGTTTGAGTTAGTAAATACTGAGCACCTAAATAATACGTGTAAGTCGCAAATCCTTCGTTGATCCATATATCCTGCCATGTAGCACAGGTAACATAGTTGCCAAACCATTGGTGACCGAGTTCATGTATCACAAGTTCAAAATCGAAGTACGAAAGTGTGGTCATGGTTTGATGTTCCATGCCACCGCCAATGGGTGCCGTACAATGTCCGTATTTCTCCTGATGAAAAGGATAAAGTCCGTACAGATCGGACAAAAGTTCGACAAAGGGTTTTGTGTTGTTTATTTGATTTTGAAAATAGGGGAGATATCCGGGGGTGTCGTAAATATAGTGTTGAATGAAAATAGAATCGTTGTAACCTTGTGGTTTTGCGTATTGAATGTACTCTTGATATTCGCTGATGGTAAAGCTTATTAAATAATAAGCAATGGGGTAATGTGTTTTCCATTCGTAGCGAACTTTGTTGCCGGGCAAGGTTACTATGTTGGTGAGCAAACCATTTGAACCGGCTTTTAAGTTATTTGTGCATGTGATAAATACGTATGCCGAATCGGCTTTGTCGTTTAAATCTTGTTTGCAAGGAAACCAGTCCATTGCATGATACGATTCGCTCAGTGTCCACGTTACTTTCTTTTGCCAGCTAGGCGATTGACCGTTTTTTATTCCTGTTCCTGAAGATGTGCCTTTGTAATAAACTGTTGTGGTGAAATACTGATTGATAGGTATGGGTTGACTTAGAGTAGCATGTATTTCGTGGTTAGAAAAAGTAAAGGGAACTTGCAAGCCATCAATAATGACTGAGTCGACTATTAGCGATGAATGCAATTGTAACACAAGTTCCGATAATGGCTGATTTACTACTTTGGCTTTGATGGTTGTTTTGCCGCTAATGGTTTTATTAAGGTTTGTAGCTTCAAGGTCAATAAAATAAAAGCATACGTCGTAATTATCGAGTAGCGGGTTTTTTTGATGATTTGTTAACGATGAACGATACAGCGATTTTTCCTGATCGACATGTTGCCACAATTGGGCATTCATATAAAAAGTAACAAATACAAAAAATAGAAAGCAAATATTTTTCATAACAGAGTTTTAATATATGACTGCAGAATATATGAATATGTTGCAGTATTATTCAATTTCTTTAATGGAAAATTGAAAATATTCTACTACCGGATTGATAAGCATTTGTTTGCACATTTCTTCAACCTGAGTTTCTGCTTCTTTCTTGTTTTTAGCTTCCAATTCGATGTAGATATGTTTGCCAATACGAACGTTTTGAACGTTTTTGAATTTCAGGTTATGAAGACCTTGCATTACAGCTTTGCCTTGGGGGTCTAACAAGGCTTTTAATGGCATAACATCAATGTGTGCTTCAAATTTTTTCATATTCGTTGATTTAATCTGTTTCGTCTGTAGAAGGTATTTGAAAATCGCGTATTCGGAGTTGAAGTGTTTCTTTGTTCATAAAATCGTTTTTATCGATGGAATAGCAAATATTAAATTTTTTTGCCTGAATGAGTTCGTCGACTTTATGACCAAAGTTAAAAGCAATGGCTGGGAAAAAATATTTTTTGTAGCTATCTTGTTTAAGTTCTAATTTAAGGTGTTCGGCATTTTTGCCCACCGTTTTGCCCGACCCTGAATCGTAAACATTGTACGATACGAATATAGGAGTCATGTTTCCGGGACCAAATGGTTCGAAGTAGTGTAAAATGCGAAAAAATTTGCTATCAATGTCTTTAAATTCTAATTCATCGTCTATTTCAATAAAAGGTGTAAGTTGTTCTTCTTTAATAGTTTCTGAAACAACTTTTTCGAATGTTTGTATGAATGTGTAAAGATTTTCAGGTTTTAACGAAAGTCCGGCAGCAAAAGTATGACCGCCGTAGTTTTCGAGTAAATGTGCACAGCTTTCGATGGCTTTGTAAAGATCGAATCCTTCAACCGTGCGTGCAGATCCGTTGATTAAACCATTCGATTTGGTAAGAATGATGGTTGGTCGGTAATAGTAGTCAATCAGACGCGAAGCTACAATACCGATAACTCCTTTATTCCAATCTTCTTTGTATAGTACTGTTGTTTTTTTTCGGTGGTATTCGGGGTCTTGTTGTATTAGTTCAATGGCTTCTTTAAAAATATTTTGGTCTAGTTCTTTTCGTCCTTCGTTGCATTCGTTGATTTCTCGTGCAAGTCTGCGGGCAGTAACTTCGTCGGTAGCAGTAAGCAGTCGTACTGCCTTGTTGCCCTTTTCAATACGTCCGGCAGCGTTTATACGTGGACCTATTTTGAATACTACATCGTTGACATTAAGTTTTGTATCGTTAATTTTGGCTATGTCTTTCAGGGCTTTAAGTCCTATGATGGGATTTTCGTTGAGTTTTTTCAGACCATAATGAGCTATGATTCTGTTTTCGTCGAGTATTGGTACAATATCGGAAGCAATGCTAACAGCCACTAAATCGATAAAAGAAAAAAGTTCTTCGAGTGGAATATGATTGGTGATGCAAAGAGCTTGCAAGAGTTTAAATCCAACACCGCATCCCGATAACTCTTTAAAGGGATAGTTGCAATCGGGTCGTTTAGGGTCAAGTACAGCTATGGCGTCGGGTAGGGTATCGCCCGGTAAGTGATGATCGCAAATTATAAAGTCGATGTTTTTGGAATGGGCATATTTTATTTTTTCAACGGCTTTTATACCACAGTCGAGTGCAATAACCAGCGAAAAATTATTTTTTGCAGCAAAGTCAATTCCTTTAAATGATATTCCGTAGCCTTCTTCGTAACGGTCGGGAATGTAGAAATCAATATTGGTATAGCGTTTTTTTAAGAAAGAATACAATAACGAAACAGCTGTAGTTCCGTCAACATCATAATCGCCATATATGAGTATGTTTTCGTTGTTTCGAAATGCTTTTTTTAGTCGGTCAATTGCCCTGTCCATGTCTTTCATGGCAAAAGGGTCATGTAAATCGTTAAGGTTTGGTCGGAAAAATTTTTTGGCTTGATCGATGGAGGTAATGTTGCGTTGAACCAGAAGATTGGCTAAAACCGGGTGAATATCAAGTTCTTTGGCCAGTAAATCAATTAGTTGTGGTTCACCCTTGGTTTTTATAATCCATTTTTTTTCTGGTATAGTCATACGGTTAGATTAAATGTCGTTAAAATTTGGTTCTTTAGAATTTGTTTTACGTTTTCTATATCGATGTTGGCTTGCAGTTCGCGTTGCAACGAAGTTACTCCTTTGTCTTGTATGCCACAGGGTATAATGTATTGGAAGTACTGCAATTGTGTGTTGACGTTGAATGCAAATCCGTGCATGGTTATTCCTTTCGAAACTCGAACACCGATGGCACATATTTTTCTGGCTTTCGATTTGTTTGAAGCATCAAGCCATACGCCAGTAGCTCCTTCGAGTCGCTCTCCATTTAAATGGAATTCTTTAAGCGTACGTATAATACTTTCTTCGATCAAATGAATATATTGTTTTATGCCCAAATGGAGTAAACGAAGATTAAAAATAAGATAGCCTACAATTTGACCGGGGCCGTGATAGGTTATGTCGCCGCCACGATTAGTTTTTACGTATGTGGCTTGAATGGAATTCAAAAATTCTTGATTGATAAGCAAATGATTCGGATTGCCACTATTGCCAAGTGTATATACATGTGGGTGCTCGCAAAATAGCAAAAAACCAGCAAATGATTGATGGTTGGCAGATAAACTAGTCAAATTTCGATGAAGCTGTTCTTGATATTCCCATCCGTCAACGTAATTTATAAGCCCTATGTCCTGAAAATCAACTTTAAACATAAATCCATTTCAACCTACTAAAATACGAAACTTTTTGTTTTTAATACACAACCAATTTAATTGGCTTTATTCTTTAACCATTCTCTTATCTTAACATATTTAACAAATGATGCAAATGCCGATATGGCTGCAATAACAAAGCCATAATAACCATCCATGAATCCTAATTTGAAAATGTAGTCGCGTTTAAATTTCCAAATAGGATAAACAATTATTTGCATGATATTAATTTTTCGTCCGCTTTGTGCTTCGGCTTGTGCAGCTATTTCGGTAAACTTGTTGAATTGATCGATGTGTTGTTTTATAGAGTAATATGAATAATGAAGCAAATTTCCTTTTAATTTACCGATGCTTGTTTCGTTATTGAGTACAAATTTTTCGTGAAGATTTTGTCCTTCCCATTTGCCTTTTCTAATGTCATATAAGCGAAGCTTTGGATCGGGATACCATCCTCCATGTTTAATCCACTTGCCGCAATAGTTTGTAATGCGGTTTATCATGTAGCCATCGTGTGTCCATTTTTTTTTCACTTCCAATATCGATTGAATGAGTTCTTCACTCAATACTTCGTCGGCATCGAGGTTTAAAATATAGGGATAAGTTGCTTGCGAGTTGGCATAATTTTTTTGCTGTACGTAATCTTCAAATGCATGTTCAATAAATCGCACACCGTGCGAGAGGCAAATATGTTTGGTGCGATCGGTAGAATACGAATCGACAACAACGATTTCGTCGGCAACTTTTTTGGCTGCTTCGAGACATCGCCCAATGTTTTTTTCTTCGTTGAACGTGATAATAACAACCGATAATTTTATTTCAGTCATGATAATATATACGTTTTACTCGTCTGGATATACTGGTTAATATTTCGTACGGAATGGTATTAAGTACTTTTGCCATGCGTTCAATATCTTCGGTATTTTCGAAGATAATCACTTCGTCGCCTTCATTTGCACTGGGAATATGGCTGATGTCGATCATGCACATATCCATACACACGGTGCCAATAGTGGGAGCAAATTGATTATGCACTTTAACTTCAAATGCCCCGTTGCCCAGTTTTCGGTTGAATCCGTCGGCATAACCTATAGGTAAAATGGCTATTCGTCCGTTGTTTTTCATAATGCCTTTTCGGTTATAACCAACAGTATCGCCTTTTTTTAGCGTTTTTATTTGCGATATGGAGGTTTTAAACGTCAATACGGATTGCAATTTTTGTTTCAATTCGCTGGTTTGCGAAAATCCATACAGCCCTATTCCAATTCTGGCTAAATCGAATGAATATTGATGAAAACGCTCTATGCCAGCCGAATTTTGTACGTGCGAAAGGATATGATGCGAAAATTCTTTTCTAATAAGTGATAAACATTGTTGATAGCTTTTAATTTGCTGAATGGTAAAGGCATCTTCGTGCTGGTCGTCGGAAGCTGCCAGATGTGTGAATACCGATGTAAGTTTAAGCCAGGGGAATTTTTTTAGCAGATGCAATAATTGAGGTACATCGTTGGGAGTGAATCCTAAACGATGCATGCCCGAATCGATTTTGATATGGAAAGGTAACTGTTCGAACCCTGTTTTTTTAGAAATTTCGGCATATTGCATAAGTGTGCGAAAATTGTAAATAACGGGTTCGAGTCGATGCTCAATCATGCTGAGAAACGAAAAATTTTCGGGACTCATTACCATGACAGGTACGTGTATACCGTGGTTTCGGAGTTCTATACCCTCATCGGCAAAGGCTACTCCTAAATAATCGATATGTTGATCTTGAAGTAAGCGTGCAATCTCGAGCAGTCCACTGCCATAAGAAAAGGCTTTTACCATGGCAATCATGCCAGTTTGTTTGGGTAGTAGCGATTTGTAGGTTAAAAAGTTATGTCTTAGGGCATTTAAATCTACCACTACTACTGTTTCGTGAGTTTGTTTTTCAAGTGCCCGACGTATTTTTTCAAAAGTAAATTTTCGGGCGCCTTTCAACAAAATAGTAGCATCGTAGAGTTTAATTTGATAAAGGTTGTTGAGAAATTCGTTAGTTGATTCATAAAAGTATGAATTAGAAGGGAAAAACGATTTGTTTTGAGTAATTTCGCTACCAATGCCTACAAAAACATCGGGTTTGGAATCTTTTATCCATTGTCCTACGTAGGAGTATATTAGGGCAGGAGGCATGCCCGTGTTGGGAATGTCGGAAAGGATTATTGCTGTACGAGGATGATTGTTGTGTTTTTGAAGAAATTGTAAAGCTACTGAAACAGAGGTCAAATCGCTATTATAATAATCATTAATTAAGGTTGAACGATTAATAGCATCAACCATTTCGAGTCGCATCTCTAGTGGCTTGAGTTGTTGTATTTTATCTTCTATTGTTTTTTTTTCTATTCCTAAGAAGATGGCAGTAGTAGCTGCTGTTAAGGCATTTTCGACAAAAGCATCTTGATTAAACGGAATTCGAAACGTATATTCTATTTTGTTAAGATACGAACACTTTATATGAACTTCGTTGTTAATTAGCTGTTTACATTGTATTTGCAAATGATTTTCGTCTGAATAACCCCAAGTAATGAGTTTTTTGCAGGGAAATAATTTTTTGAAATATTCGATAACGGTCGTGTACTTTGATGGAATAATTGCAACTTCAACCTGTTCGAACAATACGAGTTTTTCTTGAATTTTATGTTCAATGTTTTCGAAGTTTTCCTGATGTGCCTTGCCAATATTGGTAAAAATACCTATAGTTGGTTGAATGATATTTTTCAACTTATTCATTTCATTGGGTTGCGAAATACCTGCTTCGAATATGGCTAAGTTGTGATTTTCGTTGAGTTGAAGCACTGATAAAGGAACGCCTATTTGGCTATTGAAGCTTTTAGGGCTACGTATAATGGAGAAGTTGCTTTCAAGCATATCGTACAGCCACTCTTTAATAATGCTCTTACCATAACTGCCTGTTATGCCAATAACCGGGATGTTAAACTGTTTGCGGTGATGAGCTGCAATAGCCTGCAAAGCGTTTATGGTACTTTCGACTTTGATGTATGTAGCATCTGGTTCGTAGTATTCGAGTTCTTGTTCGATTAGAAAAGCACGAACTCCTGTTTTATATAATTCGCCAACGAATTGATGTCCATCGAATCGCTTGCCACGAATACAAACAAAAAGTATTTGCTGATATGGTGGTAAAGACATTCGGCTATCAATTATTATACGGTTGATAGCCAAATGATTGTTTCCGAAAATTCTGGCTTGACAAATATTGCTTATGAGTTGAGTATTTAGATTCATGTTAATGTTTTGAGGTAGCTTTCAAATAACATTCCCTGCATAAGGGCTCATATTCGTTCGTTTCGCCAAGCAATACCAGTTTTTCGCTTTGAATTTTGCGATGCGAATAATGAGCTAAACTGCCACAACTCATACATATGGCATGTACTTTGGTAACATATTCGGCTATGGCCATTAATTGAGGCATAGGACCAAATGGATGTCCCAAAAAATCCATATCCAGACCGGCTACAATAACCCGAATGCCTCTATTAGCCAATTGATTACAGACTTCAATTAATGTGTTATCGAAAAATTGAGCTTCGTCAATGCCCACTACATCTATGTTGTCGTTGACATATAGCAGTATATTGAGTGCAGTATCGACAGGTGTTGAAAGCATAGCTGTTTCATCATGCGATACAACTTCCGATTCGGAGTAGCGAACATCTATTTTAGGTTTGAAAATTTCAATTTTTTGTTTGGCAATACGAGCTCGTTTAAGGCGTCGAAGTAATTCCTCAGTTTTGCCCGAAAACATTGAGCCACAAATTACCTCAATCCATCCACGACGAATATTCTCAGAATTTTTTACCTCTTGAAACATATTTATTTGAATAATAGAAGGCTTATTTGTAACTTTACAAAGTTAATTCATTATTTTGCTTTACTAAAATATTTTTTACTTATGAATCGTAACAGTCAGTGGTACAACATTTTATTAAAGATTGAAGAATGTCAGCGTGATTTGGAATATCTCATGCATCAGAATCCAAACTTGCCTTTAATTGAAATAGATATGGTTTTGAATAAGTTGAGTATTATTTACGATACGTTGATGACCATTAAATTGAAGTCGGCAGCTCATGAAGAAACAGGTTTTCTTTCGCGTAATTCCAATTTAATTAATAAAATTATTAAAGAATCGGTATTTGAACAAGAAAATCAATCATCAATTGCACATAGTAATCAACAAGTACAATCAAATTCTGCTGAAACTATTGTCCCTAAGGAAAACAATTCAATCACAGAGTTAACAGAACAACCTAAGTCAACAAACAATACTTCGTCCATAGTCAATAATTTAACCCCTTTGGAAAATAAAACCGAAAAAGCCTCGCCTAGAACTGTCGCCGATTCTTTTGTAAAACCTACCAAAACCATTGCAGAAATGATGGAGGAAATGCATCGAAAAAAAGATGTTTTGATAAGCCAACATGTTAAAAGCATTAAAGATTTAAGAAGTGCCATTAGTCTTAATGATAAAGTGATGTTTATTCGAGAACTTTTTGATAACAATGTTGAAAACTATAACTATGTCATGGATCAATTGAACAATTGTTCCAACATGGACGAAGCTATGACAATTTTAGAAAAAAATATCAATATTCATTCCGATAGTCAGGCTATTAAGCAATTGCTCGAATTGGTATATCGTCGCTTTATGAATTAGTTTTATATGCATCTTGCACCTTTATCTGCGAGGTTAGTTATTTTGTTGTTGGCTTTCAATCAAAATTTTGCAACTGAAAGCCGCAATATTTTTAGTTATACTCCGCGTTTTAAGTTTTATTACGAAAATAATCATACCATATATTTAGAATCTGGTTATTTTTTTGGAAAATATGTTGGTCCAAGATTCTCGATTAATTACGACGGAATAGTTCGAAATTATCAAAACTGGATCTTTAATTTACGAATAGGAGCTGGTTATTCTATGGCTACAACGTCGAATAACGCAGAGCAGCAAAAAATAATTTTTCCAATGTCGGTTCATGTACAGTACACAAAAGTAAATACTCAGGCAGGAGGTTTCAGACGCTATAATATTCGTAATGTTTTTCAGCGATTCTTTTTAAAGTCGAATATCGATTTTGCCATTGGAGGATATAATTATGCCTACAAACAATTGGTTTCGCCCTTTTTTTCGTTTGGTTTTAGAAGGCAAAATCCCGAAGGTGGATGGATGTACCGATTAGCAGTAGATTTTCAACTCGACAAAATGTTTAGTAAAGATTATTTTAAATCGTTATATTTTGGACCTATTTTAAGTTTAGGTTATACTTTTTAAATATGAAACATAGATACATGTTTTTACGTATAATTTGTTTGATAAAATAATAGATTATGAAAAAAATCTATCTCTTTTTAGTTTCGGTTATACTGATGCTACATATTCAAGCTCAGACTTATACGGTAAGCCATTATATACCGTGGGGAACATATCATCAAAATATGTGGGGTCCGAATGGTAACCCTTTTCATTTGAACATCAATCAGCAATTATTTAATATCAATATAAACGATACAAGCTCATTGGGTGATATAGAATACATTTTTGGACTTCCTTTTGGTGCACAGTTTGATTTGATAACTCATTTATTACTTGGCAGTACGTTTTCGGTTCAGGGCTTTCATACTGGATGGATAGATGTTGATTATCCGGTGCGAATTGATTTAACATTTCCATCTCCTTATACTTTTATGCCAGGTGATTGGATTACTATTAATTCGCGCTACCATGTAATGAATGGCTGGAATTTAAACTCATCTTTTCCTCAAGATGGCATTATTTCGCTTGATTTAGATTTTGGAGTTAGTGTTACACTTAATGGAACCATTTGTTTTGGTGCTTGCGATCAATTTACCATTATCAATGCTGGTGTGCCCGACGATAGTATTTCTATTATCCATATCGATAATCAAAATGGCGATGTAACATATCCCTGTATGCAAAATGGACAGCTTACTTTTTGCCATGATACCATTTTGCCAATTGTATTTAATAATGCTTGGGGGACAGGAATTTCGGGTATAATTGGATTGCCATATATTGTAACACAAGATTATATCGATTCGACACAATTATGTCATAAAAAACTGATAGCACAAGGCGATGATCCATACGCTCAATTTAACATTGATATTATTCAATTTTTGTGGGCAATTTCGAATCTTTTGCCTCCATCAACGGCTCAGCCTTTACAAAATTTTCTTGGTATGCTTACCGACACCATCAACATTGGTGGTGGTATCAGTATTTCGTATAATTTGCTTTCTGCTTCACTCAATATTACAAACACTTTACAGCAGGATTTAACATTTAACCCAACTATTTGGAATCATTTTACATTACCAACTAGCGTGCAATATTATGTTACCGATCCGAATCAGAATAATATAACTGTTGCACAAGGCAATTCAAATCAGATAGATTTCCAGGCTTGTCATGATTTGCATATAAAATATCCGTGCTTTGGTTATCCACAATTTCCCATAGGTATTGCTCATTCTCTTGATAATCAGTTTACGAATCACACATGGGATAGCGTTGCATTTTCGCTTACGGTCAATGCATTTGAATTTTGGATTAACCTGCCGTTTTTCTTAAAAAACATTCAGGAAGACAGTATTCAGTATGAATATTATCAGCAAAATCCTGATTTGTTTATCGATACGTTGAAAAAAATGTTTAGTACAAATTTGCAACAGATGCAAAAATCAGATGATACTTTAAAACAATTTGTAGCCAGACAACTGACCGAAAAAGAAGTGTTACAGAAAGATTCCGTCATGATGCAATGGTTATCGACGCGTAGCAGTATTCACATAGGTCCTCTTTTGCAATTGAATATTCCGTTAGGTTACATTCCTATAACATGGTTTAACGAAACCTGGGAGTTGCAAGGGTTTAACGATACCATATTTCCACCTGAAACCTTGTTTCCTTTGCCAGAAATGGAAATTTATTTAACCGGTAAAATGTGCTACGAAGATGTTTCAGGAACCTTAACTGCATCGGTTCATTATGGACGACCACCTTATACGTACACATGGTCGAATGGCGTTGTGGTAACAACTACCGATACATTTAATATTCAAACTGGCTTTGCACCTGGAACTCATTATGTAACAATTACCGATAACAATGGTTGTTCGTTGGCGGCTTCTTACACCATAACCGGAAACAATCCTCAAATATGGTATCAGTTTAGTGTTCAAGATGCACCGTGCTTTGGAACACCAACAGGCAGTGTAACGGTTGTTGCCAGTGGCGGCACACCGGGTTTTACCTATCAATGGTCAAATGGTGCTACAACATCTCAAAATAATGGTATATATGCAGGCACTTATACGGTTACCATTACTGATGCCATTGGTTGTACAACGGTTGGTCAGGTAACAGTAGGTGAACCCAGTTCGTACGTTTCGCTATCTGTCGATAGTATTGTAAAAGTTGAATGTATAGGAGGCACTACAGGAGCCATTTATTTAACCACTCAAGGAGGTACGCCAAGTTATAACTTCATTTGGAGTAATAATCAGTTTACCGAGGATTTAACCAATTTGTCATCCGGAACATATACTGTAACAGTAATCGATAACAATGGTTGTACACTTGTTCAATCTTATGTAGTTCCACAAGTGCCTCATTGTTGTATGACACCTTATGCAGGTCCCGATAAAAACGTGTGCGGTTATTCGACACAACTCGAAGCAAACAACCCATCAACAGGCAACATTGCTCATTGGCAATTTATAAATGGACCGGGCAATGTAATATTCAGCAATCCGTATAATCCTAATACAACAGTAGTTGTAAATGTTCCCGGAATTTATACATTTGTTTGGCATGAAATTAGCCCTGTATGCGACTCATTAGATACAGTTCAGATTACTTTTATTACACAGCCTATTGCTAATGCCGGTCCACCATCAGTTAATGTTTGTGGCACATCTTATACACTCAATGCGGTATTTAGTGTTAATGGTTCTTCCGGGACATGGCAAGTATTGCCACCACAGCAAGGTTATTTTACACCTAATAATAATTTACCTAACGCAACCTTTACCATTACATCGGGTTATCAGTCGTATTATCTTGTATGGACCGAAAATAATCAGGGATGTATATCTAAAGATACGATAAGGCTTAATTTTCATGAGATGCCAATGCCCGACGCAGGTCCCGATTTGGCAACATGTGGAAATTCCATACAACTTAATGTAAACAGTACATATCCGGGTTATTGGACATCATCGAATCCTACGGCTACTTATCATCCTTCGAATAACATCTTTAATCCTCTTGTTACAGTTGTTACAACACAATATACACAGATAGATACCTTTATATTCACTGCGTATTCGGATTATTGTACCAATTACGATACGGTAATTGTAACCTTTTCGGCAACTCCACATGCAGAGGCAGGTCCTATCCAGTCGGTATGTGGTTATAGTACACAGCTGGCAGCCGATACAATAGGTAGTATTGCGAGTTCAGCTTACTGGACTGTAAATAATCCTGGTGTTGTAATTTCATACAATGGTACAGATCCATTACCATGGAATGCCACTCTTCAGGTTCAAAATCCAAATTCATTTTTTGCCAATAGCGACTATCAAGAAGTATATGCATATTGGCATGTTCAGAGCGGTCCTGGTTGTCAGTCTTACGACTCGGTGCGAATTACATTCCATAAAATACCCGATGCTTATGCAGGTCATGATTCGGTTGTTTGTGGCAAGCATTATTATTTAAATGCAACCATTAGCCTATTGAATCCGACAGGTATGTGGTCTATGTTATCTGGAACTGGAACTGCAAATTTTGTCAATCCAACACAACCTCAAACCATGGTTACAGTTACTCAGTATGGCATTTATAGCTTTATATGGCGCGAAATGAATGCTCACATGCCCAGTTGTTTTGATCAGGATACGGTTCAAATTGAATTTTTAATTGCACCCGAACCCGACGCAGGACTTGACGTAGAAGTGTGTGGTAAGTTTGCATATCTGTGTGCTACACCCTCAATTCCTGGAGGTTATTGGAGTGGTCCTACGGGAGTTGCCTATTACGACGGACCCAATGGCAATTACAACCCATCATATCAGGATTCGGCTTGTACATGGATACGCTGGCCATCGGAAAACGATACCATCACGATGTACTGGGTCGAATTTAATGGTATTTGTCATGGATACGATTCGGTAAATGTTTACTTTGGAAGCATACAGGAAGCTATTATCACCACATTACCCGCCGATTCGCTATGGTGCGGACCCAGCTATCCTAACTTGAATGCCGTACAACCAGCATACGGTTACGGATACTGGATTGACGCAGTTCAAAATACTACGTTTACTCCTTCGCCTTACGAAAGCTCCAATTTAGTTGCTACTATCGATACAGGAGGCACAACATATTATGGACCTCACTATTTTTACTGGATTACTGTTAACGGT
>CALGPK010000013.1 GCA_937960415.1 uncultured Bacteroidales bacterium
GAAGCTGTTCCGGTACAACTGTTAGCGTCTGTAACCGTTACGGTATATGTTCCAGCTTGTGCGGTAGTGATGTTGGTACGCGATGGATTTTGTGTATTAGCTGTCCATCCTCCGGGTCCAGCCCAGTTGTATGATGCCATTCCGTTAGGCAACGAAGTTAAGTTGAGTGTAGCTCCTGCACAGAGTGGGCTATTGCTCGAAGCGGAAGCGGTGGGTGGAGTGTTTACCACCACATTAACGGAAGCTGTTCCGGTACAACTGTTAGCGTCTGTAACCGTTACGGTATATGTTCCAGCTTGTGCGGTAGTGATGTTGGTACGCGATGGATTTTGTGTATTGGCTGTCCATCCTCCGGGTCCAGCCCAGTTGTATGATGCCATTCCGTTAGGCAACGAAGTTAGGTTGAGTGTAGCTCCTGCACAAACAGGGCTATTGCTAGCCGCACTGGCATTGGGTAAACTGTTAACTATAATGGTAAATATATTTGAATAAGCGACACCACAAGTTCCGCTCTTAACTTCTACTCTATAATCCCATGTTCCGGCTGTACCGGGTATTTCTGAGTAGGTATTGGTTACATTTGCAATATCTTGCCATGCTCCAGCATTAAGTCGTTTTTGCCATTTTTGTATGTTTCCAGTATAACCGCTAACAATCATATTTCCTGTTGAACTACCTAAGCAAATGTTGGTATTGGGTCCATTTAAAGTTCCTCCCACCGATGATGGATCAACTATAATAGTATAAATAGTTGAGAATTGAGAAGGACATGTTCCACTTTGCACTTCTGCCCGATAATCCCATGTGCCAGCTGTAGATGGGGTTTCGGAATAGGTAGTGTTGGAATTGCTAATATCTTGCCATGTTCCAGCATTAAAACGTTTTTGCCACTTTACAACATTTCCTGTATGGCCAGATAACAAGAGAGTTCCAGTGGAAGATCCCAAACATATTTGTGTATTTGTTCCTGAGATGGTTCCACCAACAGAAGAGGGATAATTGGTAAGTGTAACCGCAGGTGATAATTGAGATTCATTTCCTCCATTGATAGTTTTACCTCTATAAACTCCATCTGCCAATCCTGTAAAGGTGTAAGTATTAGTAGGACTTGTAGATGTCCACGATTGAATAGTATTTCCTGCATTGTCGGTCAAAACGAATGTTTGTATAGCAGTTTCAGAGGAAGTAATGGTAACCGAACCAGTTAAACATCCGGGCGTTGCAGAAGCTGTAACAGTAGGTCCAGTAAAATTGTATTCAAAGATAGCATCTATCCATAAAGAAGCTGCATTGCCAAATGCATTGAGAAACGAATACCATGTGCCCGGACTTGTTGAACCATAACTTAAAAAACCCGTTGAAGCTGTATCTGTATTTCTAAATGCTGACATTACTGCACAAAATTGATGGGTAGTGTAATTGTGCGTTACGTCATAATTTAATACCCATCCTATATAAAATTTGCCTGTAATATTAACGGGATTAGTAAATGTAACTATATTATACTGTCCTTGTGTAAAAGAAGTAATGCTTCTACTTTCAGAGTAAAGTTCGTTTCCGGGGATACCATTATTATCATCCCAAACTTTTATGGTAATGGTTTTTCCTGTTCCTTGTGCACGATATACGTACAATCCAAAACCATAAAGTTTTCCTGGATAATTATTGTTGAAAAACTCGGCATATCTGTAAAATTTTCCACTTACATCGGCAGCATGTCCCGGTATTAAGCCGTTAGTATAATTATAAATGGCAAGATTATCGGTTTCAATAAAATTAGTACAGGTGTCTAATCCGCCTACAATTACATAATCTGTAGCAGTTCCGGTGTTGTTGCCATGATTATTTTGAGTATATAGTGTTACATCATGTAATCCAGAAATATTGTAGGTTATGTTTGTGGGATTACGTAAATTGGATGTAGATGGATTAGCATTTTCAAATGTCCACAACCAACTGGTAGGAACACGTAGCGACCTATCGTAAAAATCAACAGTACCACCAATAGGAATAAAGGGTTGTCCATAAATATTTTTTAAATTACCAACTCCTACAAAATTGGAAATAGGAGGACGCCCTATAACATTAACATAGTTATTAACGGTTTTTGTATTTGAACCAGCCGGATTACCAGCTCTTAATGTAACATTATATTGACCTGCAACATTATATACGAGATTTGCATTTTGTGTATAAACATTAGGGGTAGTAGATCCAGGGCATGTCCATTCCCATAAAGTAGGATTATTAGTTGATTTATCGTATATTACTAAGGGATCTCCCTCATAGGTATTTATTTGTGTATAATTGAAACTACCTATAGAAATATCATCAAGAAACCAGCTGTGAGCATCATTACCTTGATATCTAAAAGCAATATAAATATTCTGACCTGCATAAGCAGATAAATCAATAGTTGTTTGGACCCATGAAGCTGAAACCGAGCTGGGGCTCCATATTTCGGTAAAACTGGTGGGATTGGTATTAGTGGTGGATACAAGGACAGAGTTTTTGCCTTGATAAGTACCACCATAATAAGTAGGATATTGATTATATGACCAGAAAGAAAGAATGGCATTTGAAGGTAAGTTGGTAATTTGAGGAGTTATGAGATATCCATCTTGCATTCCTGCAGCGGAATAAATATGTGCAGCCGATTTATTTCCATTATTCGTATGATTAAATGATGTAGAGCTTGTCCATGTAGTACCTCCTCCATCTACGTTATTAATGGTCCAGTTTGCTGGTGGAAAGGTAGTTCCTTCGAAGTCTTCTGTTAAAATTGGGTTGATGCCAGCAAAATTAGCCACAGGTGCAGTATAACCTGAAACAGTTAATCGTATGTTAGGACGATTGGAATTTATGGTTCCGTTATTTGCTGATGGATCAGAGGTCCCTGTCCACTGTTGATGTCTATTTGTTGAACTAGTGTAGTAACAATTAGACTGTGCATTTGCAGCGGTAGCTGATACAACTGTAATAACCATTAGGTTATTGCCAGCTATATAATTGAATGGTGTTTGTAAAACAAAAGGGAACCATCCGGTAGCATTAGGAACAAATGTCCCATTAAAAACTAATGTAGCATCAGCGATTAAATCAGTTGCAGGTCCTGCAGAAGTAAAACTACTTTGAGAAGTATGTTTCATATAAATCCTTATATTTCTGCTATCGGTTCGTGCAGATGAAGGTTGCCATGCTATTTGCTCAATTATACATGAAGGACCTATTTCTGAAGCCAGATAAATAGATGCACTAATAATCCACGATGCTGTGTTGCTTTTACCTAATGGTATGACGTTACCAGTTGATGTTCCTGTACCAATGATGATAGGACTGGAAGGAGGAGTATATGCATTTACTGTAATATAATTGGTTTTAGTTGTTGTGTTTTGTCCGTATGCATTCTTAGCCGTTAATGTTACAGAGTACGTTCCAGGGTTGCTATAAGTAACAGAAGGATTTCTAAGTGTAGATGTTGAGGGGAATCCACCGGGAAATGACCATTCCCATTCTGTTGGGACATTTGATGATAGATCGGTGAATTGAACAGGTGAGCCTGCTGTAACCGTAGTAGGCGATGCAGAAAAATCGGCAACAGGTGGTGCTGATACTGCATTTGGGTCAAACCCGTTCAATGTTGTAGGATTGGTACCAAGAGGGTCTAACCATGGTCTTAATTTTTTATCGTTGGTAGTACCATTCGATTCCCAGTGATACGAAAATTTACCATAATAATCGGTTCCCATGGGTCCTCCACATTGAGAAGCACCTCCGGTAAGAGTTCCTATAACAAGTTTGTTACTGCCTTTAAACAATGGTGAGCCCGACGATCCTCCTTCAGTTACGCCAGCGCCATTGGTTGTTGTAGCCCAACTCAATGTCCAATGTGCATTAGTAGCTCCACCTGACCATGTTCCAGAACCAGGAGTTACAGTGTACGTAGATATCTTTTTAGCATCACCAGATGGGTGATGAATACCAACTCCACCGGCAGTAGTTGTTGTGTTTCTGTCCCATCCGTTGTAATAAGGGTTCCAGCTTAATGGAGGAGTTGTATTTAATAAAACTAATTGCATGTCGCTTCCTCCACTGATATCACCGGATGCTTTCATAGAACATCCTGTAATCATATTATTGGGTGGAGTACCAGTATTCGAACATCCAGGTCTTTCGTAGTTGAAATAGAACTGCCATACGTTCTTATCAGCAGATGAAGCTGTAGCTCCACAGTGAAAGGCTGTTAAAAAGTAAGGTTGTCCATTTTGTGCAGTATTGTTAACAAGTGTACCTGAACAATAATACCAGCCGGCTCCTTCTTTAAAAAGTATTCTGGCAACTCCACGTTTTTGAGCTTGATATCCATCGCCTTCGGGTGAACAGTTTATATTAACTTCACAGGGACCAGCATCGCCTAAGTCTTTGGTGTCAGAAAAAATTTGATCGCGATAAACATAAATCAACTCGGCAATACGAAATGATCCTTTGGGAATGTAATCATTGGAGTTATTGTTTATAGAATATACCGTAATATTTTTATTATCTAAATGTTCGGGCTTAGTTTGGTTGCTAATAGTTAGATTAAAAGGTTCTACATATTCTACGATAATAGTAGTTCCGGGTAAAATATGAGTTGAGAATTGCATACTGGGATGATTGTTGTCGGAAGTAAATGCTCCGATAATCATCTGTTTATTGATGTCGTAAAGATATAGTTCTGCTTGCTCGGGAATGAAAAACTCATCGAACACTACTCCAAGGGCTTTTGCATTGGCGCAATAAAACATGGCTTGCCACATCATTCTACCATCAGGGAGTTTAGTCCAGGTACCTCCACTGTTTAGTCCAACATTCGAAACAGATACCGATATGCCTCCCCGTAGCGGAAAGCCTTGTTTTTCTTCAATCGAATCTTGCAGCATAAGAGATTTGATATTGATGTTTGGGGAATAATCCAAAGCAGGCAAATTGTTTTGGATATGAAATGTAATACTGGGTGGTGTACCACCTTTACTGGGTTGTGTAAACACATTCTGCTTCAATAATAGGAGCAGAACAACCCATAAACTCATTTTAAAGATAAAATTACTCATAATATTAAGCTTTATTGGTTTATATTTTTAACAAGTACTTTTACGTATTTATGTGTTAAATTGTTTCAAAACCCAACCTTAATTCTTAAAAAAAAAGAAAAATTTTCTTATAGGATAGACATAAAATTCTGAAAACAAGATGCATGATAAAATTTTAAAAAAAGGCAGAATTTTGACTAACAACGTGTATGATGGGACTAAAATTTTTTATAGATGTATAACTTTTTTACATAAGTATGGTTGTTTATATTAAGATATACGAAATAAATACCGGAATTTATTTGAGAAATATTGATAGTATAAGTATTGTTGTTTGCTATGATGGTTAGAGGAATGTTTTTTCCGCTAATGTCGAAAACACTCAATGCCTGAATAGGTTTATTGGTAATGATATTGATATATTCACTGGCGGGATTGGGGTATAAATAGAATTCCACGTAATTGTTTTGTTCTTCGTAGTTACAATTTTCAACATGAACCGTAACAGGTGATTTTTCGCTAAAACAATCGGGTAATTTTATTTCCCAGTTGTAGAAATAGTAATAATATCCGGTAGGATTATTTTGTGCGCTACTATATTTAATGCTTAAAATTCCGGGGATATTATAAGGATAATAGGCAACGAAATTGCTGTTTCTCCATAAATTAGGGTTAGGTGGCCCGGCAAGTCTTAAATTGTTTTGTATGGGTAAATTAATGTTTAAAGAGATTCTGGAAATTCCCTGTTGTATGAAAATATCACGTTGTTCGATAAGATTGCCAGATGAATTGAGTAGTTTTATTGTTCTGTTTCCGCTTGTAGCAGCATTAACCTCTACCGAAACCAGTTTACATTCGGTATAACAATCGAACACAAGATAATGCGATGTTGAATTGTTGAAAAAACCTCCATCAGAAGCAGATCGGATATCTCCGACATATTGAGGTGGATTTAAATAGGCGTTTACTACCCAAAAAGTTGTATCCTGGTTCAATGGTGATGTGATGAGTGTATTACCTGTAAAAAATGGAATGGTATCGTTTAAGTTATAGTACCATAAGAGTATTCCGTTTGTATTTTGGTATGAAATAATTGCAGACGAGTTTTCGCAAATCGTATCGTTAGGAATAACAGGGGTTTCGGGTCGATTAATAACGACGGCATTCGAATAGATTAAAGTATCTGAACCATAGTTATTAGAAACAATTAAAACGACATCGTAAGTTCCGTTGTATAAATATTCGTGAACAGGATTTTGTTCAGTTGAGGTAGTTCCATCGCCAAATATCCAAAGCCAACTGGTTGGATTGTGTAGCGACAGGTCGTTAAAAGAAACTATGCCCGAACATGTATTGATGGGATGAACTTCAAAATTAGCAGTTGGTGGCACATTTAAGATTTGGCAAACCCAATTTGCTGAAAACCCAGATTTATTTAAGTATTCATCCGAATGTAGTAGTATTGTTAGAGATCCACCTGTTGATTCAATAGTTCCAGGTGAACCGGTAGTATTACAAAAACGTCCCAAAGAAGGGCTGTTAACCGAGGGTCCGTCGAAAATTTCGACATAATCATAATCGCAAAAGGTACTTGAACCAGGTTCAATATCGAAAGAGGTAAATGTAATAATTACCTTATTTGCGTTTGTAGGGCTTATAGTGATGATTGCATCTGACATATCAGCATAATTGCCATTTGGACCACCACCGTCGTATAGTGTCCCCTGGCAGGCTGTTATGGTATTTCCGGTTCCATTAAGTGGCATAATAACTACACAAGGATTGACGGCTGAGATGGAAATAAAGTTGATTAATGTGATACTATCAGTTCCACAGCTTCCACCATTTACAACAAGTGAAACATTAAAGTTTCCGGTATCAGTATAAACATGGTATGGATTAAGTTCTGTGCTGGTGGAGCCATCGCCAAAATACCAGTAAAACGATTGACCGTTAGATGATTGATTGACAAACTGAACTTCCAGTGGAGGTTGACAGGTTTGGGTAACAGAGGCGCTAAAGTTTGCTATAACTTGATTTTGATAAGCATTTCCTACGCCTACTGCATACATGGCATTGGTTGTTGCTTCTACTTCGGGACTACATGCTCCAAACAAATCGATGGCTGAAATAATTGAAAAGAATCGTGCATCGTAATAGTTTGCAGTAGGAGGGAGATAAGTAATAAGTGTTCTATAGGCAATTTTTGCGGCATTGGAGATCCCAATTCCATTTACTTGATAAGAGTTGCCAATATCGTTGATCCCTGTGCCTCCATTTGCTAAAAGATAAAACCAATGGCTAAAAACAGTGCTGTTTTGATGTACCTCGTTATTAAAATCCCAATAGTTTCCCATATATGTGTCGGGGTAGTTGAATAAGTTTGGGTTAGCCAGGGAACGGAATGCAGCTCCAATATCTTCTCCAATAGTCCAGTTGGCTTGTTGGGGTTTTGCATAAAATTCAATAACGGTGCCAAAAATATCGCTAAATCCTTCGTTTAAAGCACCCGATTCGTCGGCATATACTAAATTGGCAGTGAATTCGGTTAAACCATGTGTAATTTCATGTGCTACGATATCAACCGTGGTTAAAGGTGAGTAAGTAGAATTTCCGTCGCCGTATGTCATACGTGTACCATCCCAAAAAGCATTTACATTGTTTGGGAAACCCATTCCAATAAGATTGGCATGAACATAGTTATAAAGAGCAAAACCGTTGTTGTCGATACTATTTCTATTGAAAGTATAGTAAAAATAATCGTAATATTTTTCGGTAGCCCAGTGAGCATCGGTAGCAACCTCATCCTGATTGGCATTAAAATTATTCCAAAAATTGTCTTCATCAGTAAAATCGACAGCAGAGCTATAGTTAGTGCCCATTTGCATGTTGAAAGTAAAAATACCGTTACCTCTTGTCGATTCGCGAAGTCTGAAGTAACCATTGTAATAATTGGTTGTTATGATTACGGTATCGCTATATCGAGTAATAGCTGTTCCAATTACGTCGTTTGAGTGTATTCGATTAATGGAACGTATAAGTTTGCCGTTGTGTGCATCTATGTAATAATCTTTTTTTGAAAGTGGTTTTTTTGAATAAATGGTAAGTTTGTATGCAAGAGCAATAACTTCTGGTGTTTTGTAGTAAACCAGTTTGGGTTTAGGATAATAAGTTGCACGAGGGTTATTGGTTATGATTTTGTAAAGTGATTCTTCTGATAAGTCTTCCCACATATATTGTTCTGCGCGATGATGTGCAAGGGCTATTTGAATGGCTTGATTAGCTGTAATGTTTGGGGCATTTAGCGGTAAAAGATCTTTCCATACAAGACCACTAAACGATAATACACGGTTTTCTTGAATATGTAATTTACATTCGGCCCATTCTACCGGAACAGTGTCGATATATTGTTGATATTTTTCGTGAAGTATCCCGAGTTGGTCTGTTTCTTTTGAAATTTGTTTTAACGAAAGGCGATATTCTTTTTTCCACAAAACGAGTAATTGATTTGGTGTAAAGGAAGAATTGAATTTTATGTAAAAAGGAAATGACGGATTTTGTTTACTAATGTAAACAATGCTTGCCCCTTTCATTATCCGATTGGCGTCGCTGTTATAATATTCTTCTTGTCCGTAAAAGTGATAAGTAATTAAAAAAAATACAGGTATTAATAGAATGTTTTTCATAAAAAATTTTATTTATAGACGCAAAAAAAGGAAAAGAGTTGTATGAAAAAAAGTATTATTCTTTAAATCCTACTAAAATGGAAACACATCCGCTCGGAGCTACCGCAACTTCTTCTTCTAACGGTGGTACACGAACCTGAACGATGAGTTGCTGTGTTGCATTGGAATGAAAGTCCCAGTAGCTGACCATGTCGTGTTCCTTATTGTAGAAAATGGTATTTCGTTCAGAATCGAGTAGTTTAAATTCAACTTTTCCGAGGTTTTCTTGTGCGCACACAAAAAGCCGATAATCTTGTCCTTTGTAAAAAGTAACAACCAATTCGGCAACATCGCCTGGGTTTAATACTGCCATGTTAAGCTGTCCGTTGTATGTAAAGGGTTTTATTTGAGGAACACACTCTTTTTTGGTGAATCCTTTACACTGATTGAATGCATTTAAGCTTATAAGTCCTAAAAAAATAGCAAAAATGATCGTTTTCATATACAGTTGTTAATATTTTATTAAGTTTGTACGTATTTGTTTAGCAAAAGTTTTAATTTTTTCGAATGTTTCTTTCTTTATATCAACTTTTGCAACGCTGTAGATGGTAGTAAGCTTTTTTTGAGGGTCGGTTTTTACGTCGCCCTTAATGTATTCAATATTAACTTCTTCGTACAATTTTTTTAAATCTTCAAGAGATGGCAGGTACGATTGTAATTCTTTATCTTCGGGGTATGCTTTTATGAGTTCAATCATATTGTTGAGTGAATATTTTTGTTCGCCAATTCGATCGATGATTTCTTTGTTAGATGGATTGTCAAATTCAGCAATTTGAGTGGCTATGAACAACGATTCGATCCATCCTCCAAGAATAACAAATGTAGCCGTATTGCCACGTCCGTTGTCTTTCAGATAGCTATCGGTAGATGCATAAGTTTCGGAAATGATTTGAAGCAATGAATCTTTATTTTCGATATTTTTTTCCATTCGTTGAATGGCAAGAGAACCTTGTTCTTGAGGAATATCAATAACATCGCAAAGCTTTTTAATAGAAGAGAGATAGTTAATAGCTAGTTGTATTTGTTCGAATAACCTTACGTACGAAAGGTCGGCACCATAAACACCAAGCATGATGGCTTGCTTGGAAATGGAGGTGTATTTTTCTACATTTTTATATGAGCATAAAATGTCGCTTCTGAAAAGTGCTCCACTTCGTTGAATAACAGTTGACATTTCGATGGGTGATGGTACGTTGTAAAATATTTTTTTTACACGATTGGTGTGTATAGTGTCTTTGACAAAGTTTAGGCTATCAGCATCGGATATTTGTTGATTTTGTTTTGTATTGCAACTCAATAATATGAAAATGAAAAATAATGGAATGTAATATGTTTTCATAAACTTTAAGATTTTAATGATACAATAATACAAAAAAAAATTATGTTTTGGCTATTGATGAAAAATTTTTTTATAAAAAATCAAGATAAGTATAACTCCAGTTGTAATAGAAGCATCGGCAACATTAAAAACAGGTTGAAAGAAAATAAAAGGTTCGCCTCCCCAAAAAGGTAACCACGACGGAAAGTGTCCTTCAATAATAGGGAAATAAAACATATCAACTACGTTGCCATGTAAAAATGAGCCGTATCCACCTTCGGGGGGAAATAATTGAGCCAGTTGCCCTTCGCTGCTGCTATAGATGATTCCGTAAAAGAGGCTATCGATAATATTTCCTACGGCACCAGCCCAAATAAAAGAAAGGGCAACGATGTAAATGATTTTTTCATGTGCCTGAATAATTTTGTAAATATACCATCCAATGACAATTGCAGCTATGATTCGAAGAACTGATAAAATTATTTTTCCAAATTCTCCATCAGATAATGTAAGTCCAAATGCCATGCCCGGGTTTTCGGTAAAGTGAATATAAAACCAGCTAAAAACTCGATAGCTTTCTCCAAGCATGAAGTGAGTTTTGACATACCATTTTGATAACTGGTCGATGAATAATATCATTAAGATGATGGCGATACTTAGTATCCAACGTTTACGCATAATCAGATTATTTTATCTAGTTCTTCGAGCTGATTGGATTTATTAATACTTCTCATTTTTCTGGCAGTTTCGGTATAATATTGATGGTGTCGTATGAATTCGTATTGAAGTTTATTCCATTCGTCAACCGAACGAATTTTGCCTCGTTCGTAAAGTTCTCGGAAAAGGTTTTGCGAAACAGGAATGAAATCGCTTCGACCGAGATAATCTAAGTCGGCATCGCAGATAATCATTTCTAATTTGTCTTTGGGATTGGGCGGAAATTTGGTTGCAAGTATAAGACGGCAAATAGTATCGATTTGTTGTTGGGTATATTTGTATTTGGGCAAAATTTCGCGAGCGTGTTTTACGCTTAGTTCTTCGTGGTCGTCGTAGCCTGATATAAATCCATAATCGTGCAATAAGGCAGCAGTTTTTAACAATAACATTTCTTCGCGACTAACTTTTTCGCCTAAACCAATCATTTCTACGTGTACAATTACGTCGACGGTATGTTTTACATTGTGATAATACAAGGATTTTGGGAGTGCTTGTTCGAGTTTGTTTAGTACAAATTCTTCTAAATCTTCGTAAATAAGAAACTGAAGCTTAAGTTTGAAAATTTGGTTGGGTTCGTTGGGCTTGTTAAGGTCGGCTAGTTCGGGCTTTATAGATTTTACAAAATACATATCAATTTCGCCTTTATATTTAACGGGCAGCTTGCCTCTATAATCGCAAACAAAAAAGTCTTTAATTCGGTTGTAGGTGTCGCCAGAAATGTTAATTTCGTTTGCTATTCCGGAAGATTCCATACGAGAGGCAATATTAACGGTATCGCCCCAAATGTCGTAGGTAAATTTTTTGCTGCCAACAACACCGGCAACAACGGGTCCGGAATGAATTCCTATTCGGATAGCCCATTGGTATTTGAATTGATCTTTGTGAGTATGGATAAATTCTTGCATTTTAAGTGCGGCAAGAGTTACATCGATAGGGTTAGTTCGGTTGGGTTTAGGCAAGCCTCCTGCGCACATATAGGCATCGCCAATGGTTTTTATTTTTTCTAAACCATAGAGGTCGCAAATTTCGTCGAATTTTTTGAAAACAATATTTAATTCATCGATGAGCATATCGGGAGACATGTTTTCGGCAATGTGAGTAAAACCTTGAACATCGGAGAAAAGTACCGATACCAGTTTGTATTTTTTCTTACTGGCAGTACCTTTGTCGCGAAGTTCCAGGGCTGTTTCTTCGGGTAAGATATTTTTGATGAGCTCCTCGGCACGTTCTTTTTGTTCGGCTAATTCGCGGGTTCTTTCGTTTAAAAGGATTTCGAGTTTATGTTTTTCTTTAGCAAACGATTCAAGGCGCCAGTAGTAAACGGTGATAATAAAAGCAGTTAGAAGAATGAGATAAAACAAGTAGGCAAACCAGGTTCGATAAATAGGTGGGTGTATATCTATTGTACATACTATTTCTTTTGATAGAGTGCCATAGATGTTTTTGGCTCTAACATGAAAAGTGTACTTACCTTCGAATAAGTTGGTATATTCTTTAAAGGTAGCAAATGTCCATTCGGACCAACCTTTGTCAAATCCTTCGAGGTAATACTGATATTGAATATGATTAGTAGCATCGTAATAAGGAGCAATAAATTCGAAAATAATGTTATGGTTTTTATAATCGATATCAATAACGCTTTTGTCGAAGAGTTGGAATGCTACGGTATCTTTGCCGGCTATAATTTTGGTAAAGAAAATGTTTAGCCGACAGGTATCTTGTGTTTGTTTTTTGGCGTCGAAACGAATTAGTCCATCGAAAGTGCCAAACCATGTTACAGCGTTGATATCCGGATATATGGATTCGATGGTAAAGTCTTTAATTACTCTGAAAGGGTTTTTAACGATTTTGTAATGATTGTTTCCTAAGTAAAAAGCTACAGCGGTTTCTTTTTCGTAAATACCTTCTTTTCCGCTGCTAAACCAGATGTTTTTGTAAGCATCTTCTTTGAGAGGGTAAATCCATGTATTGTTGTACAATAGTGCGGTATCTTTGTAAAAGGTAGATGTTTTGTAATCGAACATGTAAGGTCCTTTTTGAGTACTAATGATAACGCCACGACTTGTAGTGTAAACATCAATCCATCCGGGGCTTGCCGGAAGCCCATAATTTGAACGGTAGTGTTTGATGAGTGAAATGGAGTCGTTAGAGTAATGATACTTCACATGGTATACTCCCATGTAATCGGTTCCCAGCCAGATGTTCGAATCTGAATCGATGGCAATAGTACGGATGTGGTCGTAGATGCTACCGTTGAGCAATTTTAAAATCGGTTTTTTGTTAACAAATTTAAGCAAGGCTAAACCTCTTGAATGCGAAACTAATATTTTGTTGAATGAAGGATGTAAGACTAAAAAATCTTCGCAAACCAGTTCATTATTGATAATATTAACTTTTTCGTTTAAATCGAATAAAAATAATCCTTTGTCGGAACTAACAAGCAACCCGTATGGTGTTGAAAGCAGTTTATTGCAATCAACCTTTATTTCAGGAACAGAAACAAATTTATTGCCGTGTATATCTTGTTTTAAGAAGTATTTGTTCTCAAGGTAAAACAATCCCTGGGTGGTAGCGATATAAATTTTTCCTTTATGTCTGACGATGGACGAAACACCTCCTTTTACATTGTTAACAGGTGAAAAATACGAAAATGCAGACGAGATTTCGATGCGGGCAAGACCGTTGTTCATAGCAGCCCAAACATTGTTCCATTTGTCGATAAATAGGTGATTGATATTGTCGTTGGGTAAGAGGTTTTCGGTAGAAAGATGAAAGAGTGCTTTTCCCCGCAAATTCATGCCAATAATTCCTCCGCGATATGTTCCGAAAATATATATCGAATCGGATGTAATAACGTGGCATGAATACTGATGCTCGTGAATATAATCTTCTACTTCGTTTTTAAAAGGCTGTATTTCGCCGGTTTTGGTAAGTATGTAAAACGATTTTTCGTTGCGAAATTTTATCAGGAAATGGTTACGAAACGGGAGTAATATTTCGATAATTTTATTGTTCAGCGATTTAGAGCTAAACCAGAGTATCATGTCGCCACTGGCATACTGATAAAGTCCGCCGGGTTCTTTAAATACAAAAAGCTTATTGCCAATTTTGTGAAATTCAATTAGATTAGAAGTACTATCGATGATTTTAATATTTTGTCCGTTGTAAACAAAAAAATTTGCATAATTGCCCACAAAAAGAACTTCATTTTTGTAAGCAATTATGGATGATATATCGCCAATTTTTTCTTTTAATTTGTCTGCGGCAATCAACGAACGAAATTTATACGACGAAAAAGGGTCTTTTTCGATTAATCCGAAATTCTTGTATGTTCCTACATAAATAGTTCCTGATTCGCTGGTTGCAAACTTGGGTAAGCCGCTAACGTGAATTAGCTTCCAGTATTTTCCATCGTACTGTAAAATTCCGCTTACATTGCTGATAAAAAACAGTCCGTCTTTGTTTTGAGCTATGTGAAAATTTTGACTTTCGTAACCGTATGTTTTTGGCGAAAAAACCTGCACCAACGGGAATCCCCATTCTTCGTATTGAGCATGCGAAACAAAAGTTATTAAAAAAAATACTATAATGAGTAAAAGTCTTAACAACTGACCAAAAAAATTTAGTAGATTTGCAAAATTATGACAAAGTTAATGGTTATTTGTAATAGTTAGTTCGAGATGTATGGAAAAAAATAAAAAAACGTTATTAGTCCCTTGCGATTTTACAGAAGTAGCGGCTAATGCAATTCTACATGCTTCCATTTTGTCTTTACGTTTGGCTGCAAAAATGGTATTGTTTCATGTGGTAAAAAAAGAAAAAGAAATTGTTGATACCATTGAGAAGCTCAAAGATTTCTATGTTTCAGTACTTCCGAATAGTGAAATGGAAGTAGATTATTTGGCAAAAGAAGGCAACATATACGATAGCATAAAGCAGACGGCCGAAGAGTTATCGGCTACTTTTGTGGTGATGGGGACTCATGGCATTACCGGCATGCAGAAACTAATAGGCAGCAAAGCGTTAAAGGTGATTGCCAATTCGCAAGTGCCTTTTATTGTTGTGCAAGAAAAGCCTCAAAAAGAACAATATTTTTCGAAAATGCTAGTGCCGGTTGATTTTACAGTAGAGAACAAAGAAAAATTGCGATGGGCTCATTATTTCTCGGTATATTTTCGTTCGACCATGGTGCTTTATGTAACCAATGTTACCGACGAAGTGTTGTTAAGAAGAGTAAAAGCAAATTTGCTATTTGCTAAAAAATATTTAGAAGAAAGAGAAATTGATTATGAAATACACATTGCACCCGCAAATCAAAAGTTTAACGATGCTATTATCGAGTTTTGCCATGCTATTCAGGCTCAGGGTATTTTGATAATGACGACAAGAGATCCGCAACTAACTGACTTTATTTTTGGTGCCGAAGAACAAAACATAATTGCTAATGCTAAAGTTCCGGTGATTTGTGTCAATCCGCGTATCGATGTTAAGCGTTTTCAGGGTTTTCATGGCTGATGTGCGATATGCTTAATAGATGTTGAGCTTGTTCTAAAGCCGATGGTGTAATTTTATCGGCACTTAGAAGTTTTGCAATTTCCTGAATCCGTCGATTTTCTTTAATGTAAGATATTTGAATGTTTGTGCCTTTAGGAGCAATTATTTTTTCGACGAAGAGATGATAATCACCACATGCAGCTATTTGTGGGAGATGTGTTATGGCTATGACTTGTTTATGTAGAGCCATGTTTTTCATAAGATTTCCAGCTTTGAATGCAATTTCGCCACTAATTCCGTTATCGGCTTCATCGAGGATGATAGTATGTGGTGTGTCTTCGTTGGCATTGAGGTTTTTGAGGATGAGCAAGAGCCGCGAGAGTTCACCGCCTGAGGCTATTTTGTCTATGGGTTGTGGCGCTACTTTGGGGTTTGCCGAGAAAAGAAACTGTACATGAGTAATTCCTGTTTCAATGGGTTCATTAAGTTTGTTGAGCATTATGGATAGTGTAGCATGTGGCATTCCCAGCGATTTTAATTGTTCTTCGATAGGTGTTTTTATAGTCGCAACAGCTTTAGCTCGTTTGGTATGCAATTGTTCAGAAAGCAATACAACTTTGTGTTGCAATTGTTCTGTTTGTTTTTTTAACTCTTCTATTTCGTCGTCTAAACGACTGACGAGGGAAATTTTTTTGTTTATTTCTGCTTTAAGTTGAATAAGTTCTGAGTACGATGGTATTTTATACTTGTGCATGAGCTTGTAAACATAATCGATATACCTTTGAAGTTCAATCAATTTTGCCGGGTTGGCTTCTATTTTGTCAATGGTGTGTATGATTTCGTAATCGAGGTCTTTTAATTCGCTTAAAATACTTTCTGTTCGTTCAAACCAGTTGTGGGCTTTTGAAAACTTGGTCGAAACCGATTGAAGATTTTTTGATAAGTTTTTTAGTCGGTCTATCAGCGAAAGCTCGTCTTGTGAAATATTGTTATGTATTTCGTGTAGAGTTTCGAGAATTTCTTCGGAATGTTGTAGCGATTGACATTCTGCTTCCATTTCGGCAAATTCTTCGGCAGAATGTATCAGCAGTTCAAACTCTTTTTGTTGATAATGCCAGTAATCGGTTTTTTGCTGTTCTTCCTTTTGTTTGGCTAAAAGGAGGTTGAGCTGTTGTTTGGTTTCTTTGTATTTTTTGAAGGTTTCTTTGTATTGATTAACCTCTGCTTGTGTTTTAGCAAATGCATCGATAATTTGAAGCTGAAATATTTGCTGTTTTAGTAAAACGTTTTGATGTTGGCTGTGTATATCTAATAGCAACGAGGCAATATCTTTTAAGGTTGAAATATTTACAGGTGTGTCGTTAATGAATTGTCGTGTAGTGCCTGAAGGCAATATTTCTCGTCGTAAAATCAATTCATGTTGCTTATCAATTTCATGCTCATTGAGAAATTCGTTTATAGTAGTAGAATTCAGATTAAAATTAGCTTCAATAATGGCTTTTTGGCTTTTGTCTTTTAATATTGTTTCGTCGGTTTTTTGTCCGCAAAGAATAAGCAGGGCATTAACCAAAATAGACTTCCCGGCACCGGTTTCGCCGGTAATTACGGTAAATTTATTGTAAAATGTAAGATATTGTTCGTCAATAATAGCAAAATTTTTTAAATATAACGCTCTTAGCATAATTATTGCTTGTTTTCGGTAAGTAAGCGTTGATATTTATTAGAGTTGGTGGGGTCTATTTCTTTTAAAATAGCAACTACTCTCGATTTTTCGTCGGGAAATGATTCGGAAAATAATTGCACGAATTCATCCGATTTAGCATCGAATATCATTTGAAGCAACATCATGAATGGACTGGGTTTTTCTCTATAAATTTTTTGAAGCAAAAGCAGTGCATCGGCTATTTCGGCTCTACCGTCGGCTTGTTTGCTGTGCATAATATCAAGTCCTAGGCGATGATAACGGTACAAAAATTCGCGGATGGGGGCATACTTAGAGTTTAAGGCGTTTTCTACAAGCCAGTATCGATTTTTTTGGTTTTCGAACGATTTCCAGCCTTTTTCCTGGGCGTTTTGAGCATTTTGTACTATTTTTTCGGCTTTTTGAAAATAAGGTGTGCCGCCGTAAAGCGAAAAAGTGTCATAATCGAAGCCTAAGATTATATAAACATAATATGCAAGCAAGGATGTAAGGTTCGATGTAAATGTATTTTCGTTAAAGTCCATCGATTGAAACTCGACATAATTAAATTGTACGTCGTTGTCTTTCAGATTAATAACAACAGAGTTGTAATTGGTGTTGTAAACAGGTCTGATTGCTTGTATTTGCATGGTTCCTTTGTATTGGTCGGCAGATATTTGTTCGGTAATGTTTATTAAGATGGAGCATTCGATGCGTTCGTCGTATGAATAAACGTGGTCGGTCCATTTACGGTTGTTGACAAATTCGTAAATGTCTTTTTGCATCGATTCGAAAATATGTTTATTGCTGGTTTGTATTTGTTGTGCAAACACCTGAACACGACAGTTTAGTTCTTGAAGGTATGCTTTGGTAAAGCCTGTAAATATGAGTATAACAATGAGTAGCAGCCTTTTCATGAAGTATATTTTTTTATGATATTAACTATTTCTTCGGCCAAAAGTTCTTTGTTTTTAAACGATAAATGTTCGATATTATTTTGTTTGTCGATTACTGTAAACGCATTCTTATCGCTGCCAATAGGGTTATGTTCATTGGTAATTTTGTTTATTAGAATTATATCTAAATTCTTTTTTTTGAGCTTTTCTCTGGCCGATTTTTCTTCGTCATGTGTTTCAAGAGCAAATCCAACAAAAAATTGATTTTTTTTCTTTTCTTTTCCGAGTGTTTGAGCTATATCAATGGTAGGTTCGAGTTCTAAAGTAAGTGTTTTATTTGTTTTTTTGATTTTTAGTAGTTCTGTATTCTTAACTTTGTAGTCGGCAACGGCAGCAGCAAAAATGGCTATATCTGTGTTTTTTATGTATTTTTGGCACGTTTGCAGCATTTCGTCGGCAGTTTGTACTTTTTCGATATGTATGTTGGTATGTGATGGGTAGTATTTTATAGGTCCGGCAACTAATGTAACATGGGCACCACGTTTTGCAAAGACTTCGGCGATGGCCGAACCCATTTTACCCGATGATGCATTGCTGATAAATCTAACAGGGTCGATGTATTCGCATGTAGGACCTGCGGTAATAAGTATATTTTTATGTTTAAATTCTTCTTGTAATTCAAAAAACTCTATAACTTTTTTGACAATGTTTTCGGGTTCTTCCATTCTGCCTTTGCCTATGAGTCCGCTGGCAAGCTCGCCCGAAGGAGGGGCGATAAAGCTTACACCACGCTGCATTAGGATTTCGATATTTTTTTGGGTGGCAATGTGCAAAAACATGTCTGTATCCATAGCAGGAGCTACCATAACCGGACAACGTACCGACAAATAGGTAGTAAGCAGAAGGTTGTCGGCAATGCCATTTGCCATTTTAGCAATGGTGTTAGCGGTGGCAGGAGCTATTAACATCAGGTCGCCCCAAATGCCCAGTTCTATGTGACTGTTCCATGCTCCGTCGTCGTGATGGAAAAAATCGCATAGCACAGTGTTTCTCGACAGAGTAGCTAAAGTAACTGGTGTGATGAACTCTTTTGCAAAAGGGGTAACAATAATTTTTACTTGTGCACCTTCTTTTATTAAAAGCCGTGTTAAATACGCCGCTTTATATGCAGCAATGCTACCTGTGATGCCTAAAATAATATGTTTGTCTTTAAGTTTCAACTTTATTCAGTGTTGGTGTCGATAGTACCATGAATTTTTTCGGTTTGTTCGGGAATCCTATAATAAAGTTTGTTTTCTATAAATTCTTGTAGGGCAATGGAGGTTGGTTTGGGCAAACGCTCGTACATTCTTGAAATTTCAATTTGTTCGCGGTTTTCGAATATTTCTTCTAAACTTTCGTTGTAAGAACTAAATTCCTCGAGCTTCTTATAAAGTTCCTCTTTTAGTTCAACAGAAATTTGGTTTGCTCTTTTAGCAACAATCATAATGGTTTGGTAAATATTACCCGACATTGCTTCGAGTTTGTCAACATCGCGGGTAATAGTTGTAGTAGCTGCATTGGTTTTTTTTAGGTCCATATATATTTAAATTTTAATGGTTTGCTTAGCAATGGCATATATTTTTTGGGCATCGTTCATAAACGAAGAATTTGGGAATTCTGAGACAAAAATATCATATTCTTTGAGGGTTTTCATCATTCGCTCTATCTTTTTTTCGGGTACGCTATTTTGTGCATATAAAAACGATGACTTAAGTATTAAGTAAAGCGTTTCTTCGCGATAGCGGCTATCGGGAAATTCGCTAAGGCTATTTTTTAAAGCAATAACGGCGGCTTTATAATCGCCAATTTTGTAATAAAGTTTTGCTCCTTCAAAAGCTTTTTTTTCTAAGTTGTGCCGAAGTTTATCAATAATTTCATTGCATTGTTTTATGCGGCTACTTTTTGGATAGCGATTGATGAACGCTTGCATTTGATCTATAGCCATATAGGTAGAAGTTTGATCGAGACTATAATCAGGGGCATCGAGATAAGAGCAATAAGCAGCCATAAAATCGCTTTCTTCTCTGAGCTGACTAAGAGGATAGCGATTGCCAACATTGCGAAAATAGTACGATGCCATCATATAATCGCGTTGATAGTAGTAGCAATATCCCAAATAATATAATATTTTATCGGCTTTGTCAGATGCTTTATAGATGTTTTCAAGTTTTTCAAATAAACTTTGGGCTCTGAAATAGTCTTTTTTTTCGTAATATTTAATGGCTTCATCGTAAATAAGTGCATAATCGTTGCTTTTGAGCAGTTTTTGAAACGGACTGCACGAAAAGAAAAATGTGGAAGCAATAACGATTAACAATAAATTCTTTAGGTGTTTTTTCATGTTGCAAAATTAATTAAAAGATTATTCAACAGTTACCGATTTTGCGAGATTTCTGGGTTGGTCAACATTACATCCACGCAAGACAGCAATGTAATACGATAATAATTGAAGAGGTATTACCGAAATGAGTGGGGTAAGAATGTCGGGGGTTTCGGGTATTTCGATGATATGATCGGCCAATTTGGCAATAGTATCATCGCCTTCGGTTACAACGGCTATTACTATACCTTTTCGAGCTTTAACTTCCTGTATGTTCGATACAATTTTTTCGTACGATTTATCTTTCGATGCAAGAACAATTACAGGCATGTGTTCGTCGATAAGGGCAATGGGTCCGTGTTTCATTTCTGCTGCCGGATATCCTTCGGCATGTATGTAGGAGATTTCTTTTAATTTAAGAGCCCCTTCTAATGCAACAGGGAAAAGATATCCTCTTCCTAAGTAAAGGCTATTGGTTATGTTGTAATATTTTTCCGAAAGTTCTTTGATTTTTTGGTGTTGTTCGAGAATTTTCTCAATTTTTAAAGGGATTGAATAAATTTGTTCGATATAATAGCGATACTGTTCTTCCGAAATAGTTTTGCGTTTATAACCAAGCAATACAGCCATCATGGTTAAAACGGTTACCTGTGCTGTAAAGGCTTTGGTGCTGGCAACTCCAATTTCAGGTCCGGCATGAGTATAAACACCGGCGTGTGTTTCGCGGGGGATACTACTTCCAACAACATTGCATATACCCAGTACCAGGCAACCGGCTTGTTTAGCTAAGCGAATAGCAGCCAGTGTGTCGGCAGTTTCGCCACTTTGGCTAATTGCAATAACGATATCATCGGGGAATAGAACGGGATTGCGATAGCGAAATTCGGAGGCATATTCTACTTCAACAGGAATACGTGCAATATCTTCCAGCAAATATTCGCCTACCAAACCGGCATGCCACGATGTGCCACATCCGATAATGATAATGCGTTTCGATTGTACGAGCTTGTCCATTACATTAAATAGTCCGCCAAGAGTAATTTCTTTTTTCTCCAATGAGATACGTCCGCGAATGGTATCTTCGATAGCACGGGGCTGTTCAAAAATCTCTTTAAGCATAAAATGTTCGTATCCACCTTTTTCTATCTCGCCAATATCCATGTCGAGTTCTTGAATGGTAGGAGTAACCGGTACATTCATAATGGTTTTGAATGTTACCTGGTCGGGTTTTACAATAGCTACATCGTTGTCGTTAAGAAAAACCACCCGATTGGTATGCTCTATAATTGGGGTAGCGTCGCTGGCAAAGAAGTATTCGCCTTCACCTATGCCTACAACAAGGGGGCTACCTTTTCGTGCAGCAAAGATGGTATCGGGTTCGTCGGTGCACAAGACCAATATGCCATAAGCACCTTCGACCTTGGTGAGTGCCAGGCGTATAGCTATCTCGGCCGAAACTTGCCCTTTGATGTAAATGTATTCGATAAGGTTAACTAATACTTCGGTATCGGTTTCGCTCGAAAATTTATAACATCGGTCTTCGAGTCGTTTTTTTAATCGAGCGTAGTTTTCAATAATACCGTTATGAATGATAATAAATTTTTGGTTCATCGAAACATGGGGGTGTGCGTTTATGTCATTGGGTTCGCCGTGGGTAGCCCAACGCGTGTGTCCAATGCCGATGTTGCCCGATAAATCTTTTCCAAGTGTATTGTTTTCTAAATCGGCTACTTTACCTTTGTATTTATAAACATTAAACGACTTCTTTTCGGGATTGATAATGGCAATACCTGCCGAATCGTATCCTCGATATTCTAATCGTTTTAGCCCGTTGAGAATGATGGGGAAGGCTTGTCGTGGACCGATATAACCAACGATTCCGCACATATTTTATGGTTTTAAATAGGTTATAGACACTCGCATACCATTATGGGCTTTGGGTCCCTTAATAATTACGCGGTTTGAACTTACACGATTTTCACTTACAAATAAAACAATGCCAAAATCTTGTCGATTGGTATAGGCTAATTCCTGTAAAAAGCGTGTAATATTAAACCGATATTCTGTGTAATTACTGTTGCTTGAACCTCCAAAATAATTGGGATGGATATAGTAGTCGGGCAGAAATTCGTATTTGCCATCAGATTTTAAAGCAGCCAATAATAGCTTGTTGGGTGCCTTGTATTTATTTGAATAATGGTCGACATAAACAGGAATAATAAGTTCGGCTTTTACAAAGGCTAACAAATCTTTTTTAGCAAATTCTTTGATAAATGGAAAATGTATTTTTACATTTAAGCCCGACATAGATTGTAAATAAAGTAACGAATCGCTGGCTGTGGTATCATTTATTGATGTTATTTGCGAGGTGGTGTAATCGTGTTTGAACAGATTAATTCGTGCGCATGTGTTATTAAAGACAAAATCGTATTTTTTATTTTCGTTAGCATTTCTGTAATAGAGGGTAACTTTCGAACGACGACTGAGCAGGTTAAAATACAAAATAGCTCCATCAGATGTATTTGGTATTGTTTTAAAATAAAAGCCTTTGAAGAATTTCAGAAAATTTTCGTTATTGAGTAAATCGGTCGAACTAGCAGAAATTATTTTTTGTGCAAATGTATCGGATAGTTTAATTATCAAACAACTATCGTTAGGACGAGGAGTAAAAGTTAATGTGCCAATTAATTGTTGATTGGGGATATATGGAGTGATGTCAAAGTTAGAATAATAGGTAGAATCGAGGTAGATACTTTTTTCTATTTCGTAAATTTCGACAGTTTGTGGAACGGTTGTGTCGCCGTAATAACTTTGATAGTCGAGGCAGATTATGATGGAATCGGCAATGGGATTATTGCCAAAACTTACATTTGATGAAGCCATTTTTATTTGGGTGATAAAAGATGCTTCAGTGTATCCGAATATGGGGTCGGTGTACGAACCTAACAAAGCCAGTGAACGTTCGTCGGTCGATAAGGAGTCTTCGCTAATGGTAAAGGCTTTAATAGTAATGGTATCAAATGTACTTCCGTTGATTATTTCTGTGTCGTCATGCAAACTTAGACCTATTGAGGTAGGATCTTTTTCGCAAGCTACTAACCAAACTAACGTAACTAAAAAAAGAAGCAAATTAAAATTCTTCAATGTATTTTTTTTCGATAATGCTGTCATAAAATTCTGCGTATGCATCTATGTAATTGTCTAAATCATAATAAGATAAAACTCTTATATTTTGTTCGTGAATAAAAGTCAGAATATTGTTATTGATGTTTTCGTCGGCTAAAATAACTGCATCCGAATATTGTACGGCAAGTTTGATTATGTTTTCGTAGGTTGGTTTTTTAACGACTTCTATATCGTCTTTGGTAATATCGTCGATGGGTATTTTGTTGATAAATTCAGCATTGAGCATACCTTTAAATTCCTGATTGTAAATACTAAATACAACTTTAGCATGATTGAAAATGGGGTCTTCTTTGAAAGCTTTTTTAACATACAACGGTACCAAAGCACTAAACCAACCGTGACAATGTATAATATCCGGAGGCCAGCGGAGTTTTTTTACTGTTTCGAGCACACCACGAGCATAAAAAATACAGCGTTCGTCGTTATCGGGAAACATTTGACCTTTGTCGTCGGTAAAAATAAATTTTCGTTTAAAAAAGTCTTCATTATCAATAAAATAAACCTGCATGCGTGCCGATTGTATAGAAGCAACTTTGATAATGAGTGGATGGTCGGTGTTGTTGATAACCATATTCATACCCGACAAACGAATTACTTCGTGAAGCTGGTTCCGGCGTTCGTTAATGTTGCCAAATCGAGGCATAAAGGTTCTTATCTCTTTGCCCCTTTCCTGAATACCTTGAGGAAGGTATCGCCCTATGAGTGATATTTTATTCTCAGGTAAATAAGGAACAATTTCTTGATTAACAAAAAGAATTTTTTCTTTTTCCATGTTTCGGAGTTACGAAAATAAAATAATTTGCAAATGTACAAAAAATAAAAGTTTAAAACAATTCCAAATAATTTTCGAACAAAATTAACTTACTTTGGCAATATTCGGTATTAAAACACTGAAAAACAATATATTAAAATATATTAACAACTCTTTTTGTTAAAACTTCTTGTTGTTTTTGTGTTTTTGTTTTAACTTTGCGTTAAGAAATTTTAGCATGGTTGCATCGAACGATCTCATTAAATCTTTAGAACAGAATGTTCAAAGATTGATGGAGTTGGTGAGGTTCTTTAAAAGAGAGAACGAGGAAATAAGAAAGCAGTTGAAAGAACATCATGAAAAATTAGTCGAGATGCAGCAAATGCTAAAAGAAAGAGAAAAACAGTATGAACTGTTAAAAGTATCGGCCATGTTAAAACAGATATGTTCAAAAGATGTTCAAAATGCAGGTCGAAAAATTAACAGTTTGGTGCGGGAGATAGATGAGTGTATAGCTCTATTGACCAAAGAATAATGAACGAAGATAAAATTACCATACGAGTAAGCATCGCCGAAAGGTATTATCCCATCACTATTGCTCGTAGTGAAGAAGAGTCGTTCAGATTAATTGCCAAACAAATTAATGAACAGCTGCTACAATTAAAACAACGTTTTCCAAGCAAAGATCTACAGGATTATATGGCAATGAGTTTATTACAATATGCATTACGTCTCAAAAAAACGGAAACACCATCCGAACTCATTGAATTAACCCAGAAAATAGAGCAGCTAAATAAAACGGTTGAAGATTTTTTGGTAATAGAGCAGGTTCTTTAACATAGATATAGGCTATAGCCCGCATTAGTTCTTAAACCTTTTTAAAAATCAACACCTAAATATTATGGGGTTGATCTCATCTGATGTATGATAGGCCTCAACTTGCTTCGGCAAGTGCTGCTTATGCAGCCAGTGGACATCAAAAATCAGTGGTAGACCCCACCGTGATTATCTGGGTTTTATAAAAAGCTTTTAAGAATTTAATGCGGGTTTTTTATTTTCAATATAAAATAACGTTAAATTTTTTGAATTATGGTAATAACTGTGGTAATTGGAATTTTAGCACTTGCTTTGGGAGTGGGTGCTTCTTATGTCTTATGGGATAAGGCACTCCACAAAAAGAAAGAAAAGATTATTAAAGATGCCCAAAACGAAGCAGAGGTAATTCTGAAACAAAAAGAATTGCAAGCAAAAGAAAAATTTTTACAGTTAAAATCAGAACACGAAAAATATGTTAATGAAAAAAATGCTCGTTTGGCACAGGCAGAAGCAAAAATCATTCAAAAAGATACTCTTTTATCGCAGCGTCTCGAAGAAGTTCAGCGTAAGAAAAAAGAGTTGGACACGTTGCAAGTAAATCTGAATGCTCAAGCCGAAATGATAAAGAAAAAAGAAGAGGAGTTAGAGAAATCGCAACGGTTGCATTTAGAAAAATTGGAAGCTATAAGTAAGCTTACTGCCGAAGAAGCCAAACAACAGCTTATCGAGTCGATGCGAGCCGAAGCTAAAACAGCAGCAATGGCATACATCAACGAAATCATGGAAGAAGCCAAACTAACTGCCAGCAAAGAAGCCAAGAAAATTATTATTCAAACCATTCAACGTATAGCACCCGAAGTTGCCATCGAAAACAGCGTAACAGTTTTTCCTATCGAAAACGACGAAATGAAAGGTAGAATTATTGGACGTGAAGGTCGCAATATTCGTGCATTGGAGGCTGCAACAGGAGTAGAAATTATTATAGACGACACACCCGAGGCTATTGTACTTTCGGCGTTTGATCCGGTACGTCGCGAAATAGCACGTTTGGCACTGCATCAGTTAGTTGCAGACGGTCGTATTCACCCAGCACGCATCGAGGAGGTTGTAGAAAAGGTGAAAAAGCAAATTGAAGAAGAAATAATGGAGGTTGGTAAACGCACCACCATCGATTTAGGTATTCATGGAATGCATCCTGAATTGATCCGTTTGGTAGGCAAAATGAAATATCGCTCGTCGTACGGGCAAAACTTGTTGCAACATTCACGCGAGGTAGCCAACCTTTGTGCCGTTATGGCTACCGAGCTCAAGTTGAATGCTTCGCTTGCAAAACGCGCAGGTTTGCTTCACGATATTGGCAAAGTGGCCGACGATAATCCCGAGTTGCCTCATGCATTGCTGGGTATGCAGTTAGCCGAAAAGTATAAAGAAAAACCAGAAGTATGTAACGCCATAGGTTCGCACCACGAAGAAATAGAAATGAATACTCTAATTGCCCCCATAGTACAGGTTTGCGATGCTATTAGCGGTGCACGTCCCGGTGCTCGTCGCGAAATTGCCGAAGCATACATCAAACGATTGAAAGAACTCGAAGATTTGGCTATGTCGTATCCGGGTGTGCTCAAAACCTATGCCATACAAGCAGGTAGGGAGCTTAGAGTTATTGTAGGTCACGATAAGCTTAGCGATAAAGAAGCCGAGATGCTTTCGTTTGATCTGGCTAAACGTATCCAGGATGAATTGACCTATCCCGGACAAATTAAGATAACTGTTATTCGAGAAACAAGAGCTGTTGCCATAGCCAAATAATATTTAACATACGTTTGTTAATATTATTTTGGACTGGTTTTAAAACCTGCATTAATAATAAAATATATTTGTAAAAAAGCTTAATATGAAAAATATTCTATTGGTAAGTATTGTTTTATTAGTTGTAGCTTCTTGTGTTCCTTTAAAGCAGTACAAAGATTTGAAAAACAAAAATCAGCAGTGCGAGGATGAACGAGCATATTTAAAAAATCAGCAAAAAGAATTAACCGAAAAAGTCAATGAATTAAATACAAATATAGATAAGCTTCAAAAACAAACTAGCGCCTTAATGCTTGATACGGCATCGTTAGGCTCGGCAAAACGTTCGTTAACCGAACAACTCAATAGAATGACTAAGTTAAACGAAGAGATGAATGTTTTGTTGAAACGGAAAAATCTTGAATCAAGTGCCGAGAATCAAAAGCTTCTTGCACAATTGCAACAATTACAGGAATCATTGTTAAAAAAAGAAGATGAACTAAAATTGCTGGAAAGAGAAATCAATAGAAAAAAGTTTAATGTTGATTCGTTAATAGCTGAGCTAAATTCTAAAACCGACTTGCTCGAAAAAAAGAATGCACGCCTTATTGAATTAGAAGGAGTGTTAAACAAAAAAGATTCGGCCGTAAAAGCCTTAAAAGATAAAGTAGCCAAAGCATTAAAAGGATACGAGGGACAAGGTTTATCGGTTGCATATAAAAATGGCAAAGTGTATGTTTCGATGGAAGAAAAGCTACTTTTTCAGTCAGGCAGATGGGAGGTAGATGCTAAAGGTCAAAAGGCTATTAAAGATTTGGCAGCTGTATTGGAGAAAAATCCTGATGTAAATATTATGATAGAAGGACATACCGACGATGTGCCTTATAAAGGTTCAGGCAACATTGAAGATAATTGGGATTTAAGTACTAAAAGAGCAACAGCTGTTCTTAAAATATTGCTTGCAAATTCGAAGATTGACCCTCAAAGAGTAACAGCTGCCGGAAGAGGAGAGTATATGCCGTTGATAGCAACTAAAACCCCCGAAGCAAGGGCAAAGAATAGAAGAACCGAAATTATTCTTACACCTAAATTAGACGAGCTGTTTAAAATTTTAGATACAAATTAATTATATTTTCTATTGCTTAAATAGAAACATTACCGGCATGTACATGCTGAATTCCTTTTAAATACGCCAATTCAATAGCGTGTTTAATATGTTCAACGGGTGTGGGGTATAGGTTGGATAATTGGTACCGAGGGAAAAAACGGCTAAAGTGCAAAGGTACATGATGATAATTGTTGTGATGGAGCCAATTTAGAAATTTTTCTATTTGTTCAAAATCATCCGAATAAGTTGGAACCATAAGATACGTAAGTTCAACATGAATATTATGCGATATAAGCATTTTTATGGTATTTAATACGGGTGATAGGCTACCGCCCGTAAGTTTCCGATAAATATCTTCCGAAAAAGCTTTTACATCGATATTTCCGGCATCAAGAAAAGGAATCAAATGCTTTAGCGGTTCTGGACAGATATAACCATTGGAAACAATAATAGTTCGTATGCCATTGTTTTTTGCAAGCTGTGCCGTTTCGAGCATATATTCGTAATAGATGGTTGGTTCTGAATATGTAAATGATATGGATGGGCATTGTTTTTCTTTGCACAGTTCAATAATTTGTTGTGGCGAAAATAAATAACCATTAACGTCTGTTTCTTGCGAAATATGAGCATTTTGACAATTTTTGCACACTAGATTACATCCGGCTATGGCAAGCGAAAGGGTTTTACTACCTGGTAAAAAATGGTATAACGGTTTTTTTTCGATAGGGTCGACAGCCAACGCACATAAATTTTGATAGGCTCGAGTATATAATATGCCAGATTCGTTGTATCGAACTTTGCACCTGCCCGATTTTTGTGGTGCGATTACACAGTTATGTGGACATAGCTTACAACGAACGTTTCCATTATTTTCGGTATGCCAAAAAAGAGCTTCTTTTTTCATAGTCTATCGGCTAAATCTAAAGCAGCATCAATGTATTGGTAAAGGTCGATGGTATATCGTCCAACCGTTTGGCGAGTGGATTTATGTCCCAGTCGCACTACGACCATTTGCTTTTCGGGTATGATGATAATAAATTGACCATACAATCCCCATGCTAAGGTGATGTGTAAATTCTTATAGTTTAGCAGCCACCATTGGTATCCATAAAAATCGACACTGTTGCCTTCGTTGTCGGTTAGGTTTTTGGCAGGTGTTATGCTTTGTTTGATATATTCAGGCGATATGATGGTTTTACCATTTATTTTGCCTTCGTGAAGCATGAGCAAGCCGATACGTGCAAAATCTCGAGCAACAGCATTAAAGCAGCAATAAGCTTTTTCATCGCCATTTTTTCGGTCGAGACTCCATAGTGCATCGTGCTCGGCTCCGAGAGGTTGCCAGAGCTTTTCCTGGGCATACTCGCTCAAACTCTTATCGGTGGCTTCTTTAATTAACAAACCAAGCAATTGGGTGTTTGAGCTTAAATATCGAAAAGTATAACCAGGTGTATGGGTTACACGTAAGTGCATCATTTGTTTGTATAAGTTGCGACCGTAATATGCTCGAGTAGTTTTGCTAAATGGGTTATAATAGCTTTCGTCCCAGCCAAGCCCGCTGCTCATGGTAAGAAGATCTTTAATGCGGATATGTTTTTTGCAGGCACTATAAAATTCGGGTAGATATTCACAAGCATATTGATCGACCGACTTTATTTTGCCTTCCTGAATAGCAATGCCTATCAGCAAACTGGTAATACTCTTAGCCATCGAAAAAGAATTTGAAATTACCTCGGGACCTCCGTCGAGCCAGTATTTTTCATAGATAAGTGAATCGTTTTTTATAACCAAAAAAGCAGTTGTTTTATATTTTGTAAATTCAGTTAAATAAGTGTTTGAAAGCTCATTCTTATTGTAAAAATGCGACTTTTCTATGTTTAGTGGATTTTCGGATGCTTTAATGGTGCGATTATGAAAAATTTGGTAGTCGTAAATATTGGCCGTTTGATAAATAAGCGCTCTACCAATATAGCATCCTTGAATTAGCAATAAAAGAAAGAAAATGAAGACAGGAAAAATTAATTTTAAAAAAGTTTTCATAATTTTTTTTATTTATACAAAGTTAGGCTAAAAAATTATCAAATCCTTAATTATTCATTAACCAGTAATTTAATCCTATTGATCCATAAAATGCAGGGGCAAAAAAATAATTTTGAAAATCAGAATGTTTTAATCTATCTTTGTGGCAATTTTAAAGACTTTGTTTGATGATAGGCAAAATGCAACGCACCATAAAAATGCCGGTTACTTTTTCGGGCAATGGTTTGCATACAGGTGTTTTTAGTACAATAACTTTAAAACCTGCACCAGTTAATCATGGTATTGTCTTTCAGCGAACCGATATAGTAGGCAATCCCACCGTACGTGCTATTGTCGATAATGTGTATTCTACAGCACGCGGTACTTCGATAAGAGAGAATGGTGTGCTGGTTCACACTATAGAGCACTTAATGAGTGCCATATATGGGCTAGAAATAGACAATTTGCTGATTGAGATAAGTGGCGAAGAGGTACCCATTATGGATGGCAGTTCTAAAGATTTTGTTAGAGGCATATTAAATACAGGCATTTTTGAACAGGACGAGGCAAAATATTTTTTCGAAATCAAGCAGCCCATTAGTTTTATAATTCCCGAAACTGAAAGCGAATTTATTGCGTTTCCCGACGAAGAATTCAATGTAACGGTGCTTATCGATTATCCGTCCGAAATGCTTAAAAATCAATTTGCATCGTTGCCCAGTTTGTCGTTGTACGAACGTGAAATATCCAACTGTCGCACTTTTGTGTTTCTTCACGAACTCGAATATTTGGCAAAAAACGGATTGGTAAAAGGTGGCGACTTAAATAATGCAATTGTATTGGTTGATAAAAAACTGAAAAAAGAAGAAATAAATGCTTTAGCTGATTTGCTTGGTAAGCCACGTTTGGATTATGAGCCCGACTTAGGTTTGCTAAATCAAACGACGCTCAATTATACCAATGAATTTGCACGTCATAAGCTACTCGACCTTATTGGCGATATATCGTTGGTGGGAACATATATCAAAGGCAAAATTATAGCCAAAAAACCCGGGCATAAGGCTAATGTAGAGTTTGCCCGTCAGTTATACCAGTTTATTAAGAAAGAAAAAACAAAACCATCGATGCCGGTTGTTGATATTTTTGCAAAGCCGGTGATGGAAATAGCCGATATTCAAAAACTATTGCCGCATCGATATCCCTTTTTGCTTGTAGATAAAATTTTAAAAATTGACGAAAACAGCATCGTTGGTTTAAAAAATGTAACATATAACGAAGCTTTCTTTATAGGTCATTTTCCCAACGAACCAGTTATGCCGGGTGTGTTGATTATTGAAGCGATGGCTCAGGTTGGAGGAATACTGGTATTAAATTCGGTACCCGATCCGGAAAATTATTCAACATATTTTCTGAAAATAGATCAGGTAAAATTTAAAAAGAAAGTTGTACCGGGAGATACGTTAGTTTTTAAACTCGAATTGGTAAGCCCGGTACGTCGTGGTATTGCTACCATGAGGGGTATAGCATTTGTTGGCGATACTGTTGTAACCGAAGGATTATTAACTGCTCAAATAGCAAAAAAACAGGAAAAAGTAAATTGAACATTATGAAACAGCCGCTGGCGTATATTCATCCTGAAGCGAAAATAGCCGATAATGTAATTATCGATCCATTTGTTACCATCGAAAAAAATGTTGAAATAGGTGAAGGAACCTGGATAGGATCGAATGCAGTTATTATGGAAGGTGCAAGGATTGGGAAAAACTGCAAAATATACCCCGGTGCTGTTATTTCTGCTGTACCTCAAGATTTAAAATTTGCTGGCGAAGAAACATTTACCTACATTGGCGATAATACTATTATTCGCGAATTTGCTACCATAAACCGTGGAACAAAAGCCAGCTATAAGACTGTAGTTGGCAGCAACTGCCTTCTGATGGCATATGTACACGTAGCCCACGATTGCATTGTGGGTAATAATTGTATTTTAGCCAACAACACTACGTTGGCAGGTCATGTTACCATTGACGATTATGCCAATCTGGGCGGATTAGTTGCAGTACACCAGTTTGTTAAAATAGGTGCTCATTGCTATATTTCGGGTGGTAGCCTTGTACGTAAGGACGTTCCACCATACGTAAAAGCTGCCCGCGAGCCACTTAGCTACGTGGGTATAAATTCTATTGGCTTACGTAGAAGAAACTATACCAACGAACAAATTCAGCAAATACAGGAAATTTATCGATACCTGTATTTGAAAAACATGAATATTTCGCAAGCACTCGAATATATCGAAAAAGAGCTGCCTGCTTCGAAAGAAAAAGACGACATTGTGCTGTTTATTCGCAATTCGACACGTGGTATTATGAGAGGTTACGGATCGACCAGAACAAACGGCGATTTTTAACCATATATGTCTTTTACTGCACTTACGGCAGATATTAAACAAAAAGCGTTAGAAATAGGTTTTAGTGATATTGGTATTACTACTCCGCAATTATTGGTAAAGGAAAGTCAGGCATTACGTTTGGTAATTGACAAACAATACCATGCTACCCTCAAATATTTAGAACGTAATATCTACATTCGCGAAGATATTCGCAAACTCATGCCCGATGCTAAGTCGGTTATCATTACGCTTTCTTCCTATATGCCACAGGTACGGCAGCCCATGCATACTTACAAAATTTCGTTTTACGCGTACGCCAACGACTATCATTATATTATAAAGGAAAAATTAAATCAGTTATTGGCTTATATAAAAGAAAAAATACCCATAGCACAAGGTGATATATTTGTCGATACAAAGCCGATATTCGAAAAAGCTTATGCTACATTAGCCGGTTTGGGGTGGATGGGAAAAAACACGCTGCTTATCCATCCAAAGCTGGGGTCTTTTGTGTTTATTGCGGGCATCTTAACAAACATAGAACTGGAACCAGAACAGCCAAAGACTTTAAGTTGTCCGCCCAATTGTAACCTTTGTATCGAAGCATGCCCAACCAAGGCAATTGAAAAACCATATATGCTTAATGCATCGAAGTGCATTTCGTATGCTACCATCGAAAACAAAGATGCCTATCCATTTTTTGAGAATCCTACTTTATTTATTGCCGGTTGTGATATTTGTCAATTAGTGTGCCCATACAATCAAAACATTACGAAGCAATACAATAAATGGTTTAAAGCCAATGAGTATGTAAATTGGAACAAAGAACAATGGGTAAACCTTCGTCCGGCTGATTTTAAGCGGGTATTTAAATATACGGTTTTTAAACGGATAGGATATAAGTATTTGATGAGGAATTTGGGATGGATAGATAACACAAAGAAAAGCACTAATGAATAAAACACAGCTTATGCAACCGAAAATATTTTATGTTGTATAAACAGGGGTTATATGATCATTTTGCCAAAAAAGCATATTTTTGTATAAATTATTATTATGAAAAACTTAATAGTGAGTATAGTTGTTTTCATTTTTGTAGTTTCTGCGAAAAGCCAACCCAAAACCGGTTGTATTTCCGGAAATTGTAAAGATGGCAAAGGCACATACGTCTTTCAGGATGGAGCTACGTATATTGGGGAGTTTAAAAATGGCATTATGGAAGGCTTTGGCAAGCTTACCGATCGTTTTGGTAATGTGTATACAGGTAATTTTAAAAATAACAAGTACGATGGTGTGGGCAAGTTTGAGCGAACCGATGGAACAAAGTATATTGGAGAATTTAAAGAAGGTCGTAGGCATGGATTAGGTACACAATACTACTCTGCTACTTACAAAGAAAAAGGGCGATGGGAAAATGATCGATTTATAGAAGAAGCACAGTTTCAGGATTTTGTTGTCGAAGAGCCATATTCATTTTGTCAGGCACTGATGTCTATTGTTGATGCTTCATCAAATCGTTTCGAAAGCATCAAAGGCGAACAAATTAACAAACTAATACCCGACGAGTATTATTGTAATGTGCCGATTAAGGAGTTATCAACCGTTTCTATCAATGTCAACAAAGGTTATTCGGGGACTTACTTTAAAGGAACTTTTTCAGAAGCACTGCAAAAAGCAGATGAGTTAAATAAGATGGTCAAATCGTGTTTCGAATCGGCTTGCTACACCACTCAACTTCAGCAACAGCAAAATCAGCAGGAAAAATATTACGAATACACAGTATTAAGTTCTATGCTTAATTGTCCAACCGGATCAATAGGTACAAAAATTATTGTTAAAGCCAAAGGAGACAAAAACGCTGGTTCGGTTTTACTTGAAATTTTGCCGCGTCCATAATGCTTCTACTGTGCGGATAATGGCAGCAGTACTAAATCCGCATAATTCGTATTGTTCGAGTTGTGTAGCATGCTCAATGAACATATCGGGGACACCCAGTCGAATACACCGATTGTTGAAGTTAAGTTCTTGCATTGTTTCTAATATAGCGCTTCCAAATCCACCAACAACTACACCGTCCTCTACTGTAAGTATGATATGATACTGTTCGCAGGCTTTTTTTACTAGCTCGATGTCGATAGGTTTGGCAAAACGCATATTGTAAACGCCAACTTCTATTTGCTTTTCTTTAAGTTTTTGAGCAGCTCTAAGGGCAAAATTAACCGGGTGTCCTAATGCTAAAATAACGATATTTCTGCCTTCGACAATTACCTGTCCTTTGCCAATTTCTAACTGGCTAAATGGTTGTTGCCAGTGGGCGTGAATACCTTTGCCACGTGGATAGCGTATAGCTATAGGATGCTTGCAATGGGTTGCCGTGTACATCATATTTCGTAGTTCTATTTCGTCTTTTGGTGCAGCGATTATCATATTGGGTACACATCGAAGGTAGGCAATGTCGAACACCCCCTGATGGGTAGCTCCGTCTTGCCCAACCAATCCACCCCGATCGAGGCAGAAAACCACAGGCAAATCTTGCAATGCTACATCGTGAATGACCTGATCGTAGGCACGTTGCATAAAACTGGAATAAATGTTGCAAAATGGCTTCATGCCTGCTATTGCCAATCCTGCCGAGAAAGTTACGGCATGTTGCTCGGCAATGCCTACGTCGAAGGTGCGTTCGGGAAAGTGCTGCTGAAAAATGTGCATCGAACAACCTGTTAGCATAGCGGGGGTTATTCCCACAATCTTATTGTCTTGGCGAGCAAGTTCAACCAGCGTGTATCCAAAAACGTCCTGATAGTTTAGCGGAACATTTTTATCGTTATCTTCTACAATAAGTTTACCGGTTTCTTTGTCGAAAACACCGGGAGCATGAAAAGTTACCTGGTCTTCTTCGGCTTGTTTAAATCCTTTGCCTTTAATGGTTTGAATGTGCAGTAATTTAGGTCCTGGTATATTTTTAAAGTCTTCTAAAATTCGAATTAAATAAAGCAGGTCGTGTCCGTCAACTGGTCCAAAGTATCGAAAACCAAACGATTCGAACAGATTACTATGTCGGAGAATAACGCTTTTTATGGCATTATCAATTTTTTGGACAAACTTTTGTGCACCTTCAACGCGTCCTAATATACGCCAAACATCGTTCTTAACTTTGTTGTAAGTTTTCGAGGTGGCTATATCGAGCAAGTATTCGTTTAGTGCACCAACATTGGGGCTAATCGACATACGGTTGTCGTTGAGTATAACAATGATATTGGTTTTAGAAGCCCCGGCATTATTTAAGGCTTCGAATGCCATGCCAGCGGTCATGCTACCGTCGCCAATTACGGCAATTATCTGTCGGTTGGTTATATGTTGCAGTTGGTCGGCTATTGCCATTCCCAGCGCAGCCGATATGGAGGTTGATGAATGCCCAACGCCAAAACTGTCGTATGGACTTTCTTTAGGTGTGGGAAAACCACTAATACCGCCTTTTTTTCGATTCGTGTGAAATACATCTTTTCGTCCGGTAAGTATTTTATGGGCGTATGCTTGATGACCAACATCCCAAATTATTTTGTCGAAAGGTGTATTGTAAACATAGTGGAGAGCTATGGTGAGTTCTATAACACCAAGATTTGCTCCCAAGTGACCCGGATTGCACGATACTACATCGATAATAAACTGACGTAGTTCGTTGGCTAGCGATAGTAATTCTAATTGCGACAATTTTTTTAAATCGTCGGGGGATTGTATTCTGGATAAGAGAGGGTAGTTGCCTGTTTTCATATTTTGCAAAAGTAACGATTTTTTTAGTTTTTAGTAATATGCTACAACGCCGTAAACACACATAGAGATGTCAAGAAATGAGTGAAACAATAATTTCTTATGAAACAAATATTAACGAAATACTTCGTAGTTGGTCAAATATCCCTGGTCGTTGCAGGTGATTAAGAAGTAGGTGCGGACAGGTTTTTGCAAGTGACTTATGCTAAATGGCGAAATTCCTTTGATAGGGAAACCGTTGGGCATATTGCCATCTTTATCGATAAGATACAACTGGCTATTACAAACAAATCCAATTTTGTGTTTAGCCAAAGGGAATTCGTAATAAACGGGTCTGAATTGTGGTAAACAGGATATTTTGTGACTAAGCAAGATTTTTTTGTTTCGCTTGTATATGGTCAGATACTTTTGATCGACAAAGATAAATTCGCTTAAACCATCGCCATCCATATCGTTGTATAAGAAATAATGTGCTTTTTCGGAATTAATGAATTTGCTTGTTCGAATTTGTCCGTCGGTGCCGATAAAGTGAATGTTTCCGTAAATGTCGTTTACAATAAATCTTGCATCGGTATCTTTGTTTTTTGGCTCAAAATAAATAATCGATTTTGGATTAACAACAATGTTCTGTTTCAAGCTAAAATAAGGTTTTCCTTGCTTGTTTAAAATATAAATATTGAGCGAATCGGCAAAAAACACATATTCTTTTTTTTCTGTTTTGGCAAACTGAATAGGTTGATAAACGTATTGGTTTGTTTTTTCGAATTTCCAATTTTTATCGGGCATACCATTTAATGCATAAGAATACACGTTTTTATCTTGACATGCGACCAATATGCGTAAATCGTTTTTACCATTCCAGTCAACTATAGAAATGCCGTTTGTAGCAGGTGCTTTTAGTTTTACAGGGAAGGGATGTACCATTTCGCCATTACGGTCGACTACATAAATGTAATTGCGTGTACTGAATAGATATTGGAGTTTTTTATTATTGTAAATGTCAATCTGATACACATCGCTTCGAATTTGCTCGGGCAGGTGGTTTTTCCAGAGAATTCTTCCCGACGAATTTATTAGATACAGGTTGTTGTATAAATCTTGTACTATAATTTCTTTATCTTGTGTATGGTGGTTTAAAACAAATACCGGCTTCATAATCGAAATGGTGTCGAGTTTGCTTTCCCAAACCGTATAAGTATTTTCTTTAATCTCGGGACTATAGCGTATAAACAAGCTCGAATAAAACATTTTGTTTGTGTATGTTAGTTGAAAACTGATAGCATCGAGCTGACGTAACACATCATAATTCTGAAACAATGTTGTTTCGATTTTTTTTTGAAATAGATTCTTTAAAAAATTTTGCGATTTGGATAAATCGAGATAAACCATCAGGTTTGTTTGGAGATCTACCATTTCGGTGTATGAACGGTAAAGTTTATCGTTTTGCAGTGTTTTTTTGAGCATATAAGCATAGTAAAAACGTTTCAACGCTTCTTTGGTAGAAGAAAATACTATATAATTGTCGAGATAAATAAAATATCTTGATGTGTATGTTCGAAAAAGCTTGCCAAATAATATTTCTGGGGCATTTATAATCGGAAAATTATACACAGTAAAAGTATAATCGGCATCGAGTTTAATATCGGCAGTTATCTCATTCCATGATTTTTTATTTTGACGAATATATTTCGATAAAGTACTGTCTAATAGTTCCTTAATGGTACTTTGATTGGCAATTCGTACAATCCAAAATTGGTCGTCAGAATCGGTGCTGTCTTTAGTTTCGGTATTTATTACATTGGCAAATGCACATTCTTTGTAAATAATGTTTTCAAAGAGTTTAACAAGCGAAATGGAGGTTTGTTTTTTGATGCTTGAAAGTACCTGCAATCGATTATTACTAAGCCCATACGACTCTAAATGTTTGTCATAATCTTCTTGCCATTTCGAAAAGTTGGGCATACTGGTATAATAAAACAGGTAAGTTTCTTTAGGTAAGATGCTGGTAATGGAAATAGTAACAGGTTCTTGTGTAGTTAGTATTTTAAGGTAATTGGTAAGCGAATCGCCCTGATCGATAAAGCCATTAAGCAGGAGCATGTTTTGCGATATATGCCAGTCCATTGCCGACCATTCGGCAAAGCTTTGCTTGGGGTTTATTTTTTTGCGCATGTCGTTCGAAAGCCATTCCGACCAAATACGCCAGAAATAACGATGATTTGCAAAAACATTCATTTCTACGTTTTGCCCCGATGTTTTTATCATTCTGGCAAACGATGGGTCATCAAACAACGAATATTTACTCGAGTATTGTCGAATTACGCTTTCAATAAGTAGCGACGATGGCGATATAAACAACCAGCCATCAAGAAATGCACCATTAAACGAATGGTAAAAGTTGGTAGAGGATGTTTTTACAATAAAAATTGTTTGATGGTTGTATGTTTTTTCTTCCATTTCTACCTGATGCTGATAAATGTCTTGAACTAACGATTTTAAAGCCGATGAGCTTGATACGGTGCTTACATTGAGAATATAAAGCTCATGGAAGCCGGTTTTACCGTAAGGATGAAACGATATTAAAATAGGACCTTTTTGAGGTAAATTTTTCAACAATGGATGATGGGTGTAAATGCTATCTAAATATATTACTGCTTTATTTATCTTTTCTAATTCGGTAATATTCAAAAGTAGCGACCATGGTTTACAACTGTTGCTTAATCGTTGTTTCAGATTTCGAATATTCTTCGATTCCAAAATTAATGTAGCATCGGTTGGAATGTAGCGATATATTTCCGAAACAATGATTTCTTTTTTGGTATAAAAATTTCGATAATAGTAAATTCCTCCCACTATCAATAAAACTACAAGTAATGCAAAAATGAGAAATCGCAACCATTTAACCATACAAGCAAAACTAATAACATTATTCTTAAAACTTTAATCGGTACTTAAAAAATAATAAACGAATTACTGTTAATAAAACATGTTGTGTAATTACAGATGGTTTATTATTTTTACAAAAAAAAATTATGATACATTCATTGCCTAATTTACCTTATGAATTAAATGCTTTGGAGCCGATTATTAGCCGGCAAACATTAGAATTTCATTATGGCAAACACCATCAAACGTATGTCAATAATTTGAATCAACTCATTATAGGTACGCGTTTTGAGGATGTCGACCTGTTGACTATTATTAAAGAAGCCGATGGTGGTATTTTCAACAATGGTGCTCAGGTATGGAATCATACGTTTTATTTCGAAGCCTTTTCGCCGTCGCCACAAAAAGTTCCAACCGGAAAGCTACTACAACTTATTGAGGCTAAATATCAAACATTCGAACAGTTTAAAGATACCTTCAGCCAGAAAGCCGTTACGTTGTTCGGTTCAGGATGGGCCTGGCTGGTATTAACTCCCAACGGAGAATTGGATATTGTGCAAACCTCCAATGCAGCTAATCCTCTTCGCGATGGATTGAAGCCATTGCTTACCTGCGATGTATGGGAGCATGCTTACTATCTTGACTATCAAAACCGTAGAGCTGAATATGTTCAAAGGTTCTGGGATATTGTGGATTGGAAAATGGTTGAAAGCCGTTTGTAATCAATACAACAGTTGTGTTATACGTATTGCCTAAGCTTTAATCTCTTTTAATGTAATAAGTAGTTTTTAAACAGTACACAGATAAACACCGATGATACCGATAAACGCGGATTATATCCGTATAAGTCCGTCTTATCCGTGTCATCTGTGTGCTATATTATATTGCCGTCATAGCGAGGGCGTAAGCTCCTGGCAATCGGTAAGTTACGATATTAAACCTTACAGGTTTTAAAAAACCTGTAAGGTTTCTCCTCTCGTACCAGAGGCAGGGGAAAAACCGACGAAGCAATTGCTCATGGTGTGCAGGTATGCAATGGGGAGGATTGCTTCGCTCACTGCGTTTGCTCGCAACGACGGTGAGGTGTTCGTTATTACGATTTTAGAATATAATTCGTGCAAAGCTACCTTCTAATACGAATCGTTATTGCTACTTCCGAATGTAATTAAGGTGTGGCCATTTTCGTACATCGACAATTTTTAGGCATCAAACTTATGAAAAATGCTGCCCTATTTTACACTGCCTTCAAGGTTTTGTGCGTATTTGTATATCAACAGACGTAAATAAAAATTGACGAAGTTGGGACGTATAACTATTATTTAATATGCTCGTCTTTTTCCAACAGATTCAATAACATTTTTATATTTATCAGACCTGTTAAGAAAATGACTAATAAACCTGTTATTCCTATAAGCACAATGCTAAACATCCAATGGTTAACAAAATAATAGCAACATAATCCGATACCAAGCGATACCATCACAAACAACACCAACTGTCCTACGAATGTAAAATTAGTTTTAAACTTAAATATTTTATTCGACAGTATAATCTGATAAAAAGCCGAAAACAGCTGAGCCGTAACGGACGAAATAGCAGAACCTAATGCTTGAAAACGTGGAATTAAAATTAAATTTAAACTAATATTGATAAGCATGGTTATGAGTGCCATTCGATTAAGTTCTTTTAAATTGCCATTAGCAGTTAAGAGGGTTCCGTAAATATAGGTAGTTGAGGTAGCAAATAAGCCTACAATAAGAATTCTAAAAACATTGGCCGAATAATCGTCGTAATGATGATAAAGCAAATCCATTATTTGCGGTGCGTAAATAATAGCTACTACCAGAAATAAAATCACCGGCAATATGATAAGCTTGTATGAGAGTTGTACCAACGGATATACATCCTGTTTTTCTTTAATCATTCGCGAAAACATTGGCAATAAAATGCCACCAAACAAATATGCCACCATAGTTGCAGCATCGAGTATGCGAAACGACTGAGCATAAATACCGGCTTGCTCTTTGCCATTTTCGAGCATACGTTCAAGCATAACACCGTCAATACGATTGTAAAACGACATAAGCAAAATAAGAATAGCAAACGGATAGCTTTGTTTTAAAAACACAATAAAAAACTGCCAATCGATATGCAAATATATTTTACCTGCTTTTTTAAGTACAATTAAAAAAGCAATAAGTGCCGCCAAGATATACGAAATGGTTTGTGCATAAACAAATTGTTCTATGGTGAAAGGTTTTGAAAAAGGATTACGCCAGATAAGTATAGAACAAAAAACGATCATAATAAGTCTGTCGAGCACCGAAACTATGCTGTCTGTTTTAAACAAATGCAAAGCACTTAAATTAGAACGTAAGTAAAGAATGAGCGATAAGAAAAACTGGTTAATAACTAAAAATATCAATAAATACAACTGCCTGCCTCTATATCCAATAATTATTGCTAGTCCGAATACTACAATGGTATATGCAATAAAAAGCAACAATTTTAACGAAAGCACATTCGACAAATGTTTATTTAGTAGTTGATGGTGTTGTGCTATGTTTCGGTTGTTGTAATTCGTTATTCCAAGGTCGAGCAAAATATTTAAAATGAGAGTAAAATTAAACAAAGCAAAATAAAAGCCATATTCTTCGCTACCTACTGCATTCTGAACGCTACGGTCGATGCCAAAAATCCAGAATGGCTTAACCAACAAGTTAAGCAGTAAAACAATTATCAGATTGGTAACAAAAAAGCGTTTCAACGAAATTTTTTTTCAAAATTACACAATATAAAGACGCTAACAATATCCATAAAGTAACCATAAAATAAAAAAAACATGCTTTATTCTGAAAGGAATTCTATTTTATTTTTAAAGATGATATCGTTGGCTTTTATATTAACAAGTTTAAACTCTACACGTCTGTTGAGCTGTCTTCCTTCGGGAGTATCGTTATTTGCCACCGGATTTTGTTTTCCCATTGCTTTTACTATCATTCGGTTTTTATTTACACCTAATAATTCCAATTGTTTTTTTACATATTCTGCTCTGCGTCTGCTTAATTTAATATTGTAATCATTGGTCCCAATATCGTCGGTATAACCTATAATTTCAATTTTTGCTTTTTTATTTTTATTTAGCCAGTTCGAAAGATTTCGCAAATTCTCTTCATTTGTTTGGCATATATGTTTGTTAAACGAGAAATAAATGGGGAATATTACTAATTTGCCTTGCTCCATAAATTTTTCTTTCAACTCGGGTTCTTTCGATTTAATTTCTGTTACAGACAATGCGGTCATTTTTTGTATAGGAATCGAATCAGTTGCCTTAATAAATAAATTTAATATATTGGGGTTGTTTAATGGTCTTTCGTTTACCTGTATTCTGGTCAAAGGAATACCTCTGTCGGTTAGATTTTCGGTAATTATATCGGCACGGATTTCGTTCAGTTCTGGTATATGGTTTGGTTCTGGTAAAATAATATGTGCCTGAAATTCGGGCAAATACTTCATTATCTTGCCAATTTTTACAAATGAGATTGCTTCTTCCGACGAGAGTTCGGTTTGGTTTGGTTTGAAATGATAATAATATTCTCGCTGAACTGAGCGTATATTGATAGGCTCTAAATTTATAGATTGTTCTATTTTTTGGTAAGCAATACTATCGGCAACGTCGAGTATTTTGGTATATGGCAAGAAAATATCGCTTTCTACGGTAATAATGTAGCGTTTACCCGATTTTAAAATAAACAAATATTTTCCTGTTTTCGAGTTTGGTGTATAGGTTCCAATTAATTTGCCTGTTTGTTCGTCGGTTACTGTTATGGTTACATTTTCGGGCAACATATTATTACCCAGTGTTATATAACCCGACATTACTGTCAGCAGTTTTTCTTCACTTTTGGGCAATGTGATCATATATAAGTCGTTTCGTCCAATGCCGCCTGTTTGTTGCGAAGCATAATATGCTCTTATTCCGTCTGGAGTGGGAACATAAAAGGCATCGTCGTTGGGGGTATTTATAGGATAGCCTATATTGGTAGGTGTATTCCATTCGCCTTTTTCGTCGCGGATGGCATAAAAAATATCGAATCCCCCCATACTATTGTGTCCTTTGCTGCTAAAAAACAGCGTAACTCCATCGGGATGAATAAAAGGACTTATTTCGTCTTTTGCGGTATTTATTTTTGGACCTAAATTGATAGGGATTCCCCATTGCCCGTTAGGAAGGCGTTTCGAAACATATATGTCCATACCACCGTATCCGCCGGGTCTATCGCTGGTAAAGAATAGCTCTTGCCCATCGGCAGAGATACTGGCATGGTTTTCGTTATATTTGGTGTTAATAGACAATTTTTCTGGAATGGTCCAATCATCTCCTTTCAAATAGCTTACATAAATGTTGCCATTGCGGGGGTTCCATAATGTCGACTCGTCTCGGTAAATATATAACTCTTGCCCATCGGGCGATAAGCCTATCGATGCTTCGTGTCCCGGCGTATTAATTTTGGGACTAATGGGCACAGGCAGTGTCCACTGACCATCTGCGAGCTTTTTTGTAATATAAATGTCTTCGTAATATTGACCATCATCTGTTTGAGCTTTATGTATTTCCGATTTGCGTTTTGAAGTAAATATAAGTGTACTTTCATCGGCAGTAAAAACAGGGCTATGTTCGTCATATTCTGTATTGATAATTCCACCTAAGTTGGTTATTTGCATTTGAATAGGATATTTCATCAGCTCTAAACCATTCTGGCAATATTCATACAGCTCATCTATATTTTCGCTAAATTCTTTTTTGTAATTCGGAATGGCATGCTTCAGCGAGTCTAAAATATTCATAGCTTTCTTAAATTCATAGTTGTGGTGATAGGCTTTTGCCAGAAAATACCATGCTTCTACTGGTGCTGATAATTCTTCTGGATTTCCCACATCGGCATCTTTTTCAATATCGGTTACAGCCTTCTCAAGATATTCAATTGCTTTGATTTTTTCTAAAACTGTGTTCAAATAACAAAATCCAAGTTTAAAATTTAAATTTGCATTATCAGGTTGTTCGGCTAATAATTCTTTGTAAATAACCAGTGCCGACGGAAAATCGCCTTTTTCTATAAGTCGTTCGGCTTTAAAAAATTTTGTTATGAATGAATCGCTTTGTCGCTGGGCAAAAAGACCGAAACATATCAATAAAAACACCACAAGCAAGAATAACCTCATGTTATGAATATTTTAATTTACACAAAATAAATAATTAGTTAAAAAAAAAACAACTATTCGCTAATAATTCTTACTTCGGTACGTCTGTTTTTGGCTTTACCCTGTTCTGTATCATTGCTTGCTACAGGCTGTGTATCGGCGTATCCTCTGGCCTGTACTCGTTCTGGACTTATACCTTTCGATAGCAGGTAATTTCTTACACTTTCGGCTCTTGCTTGCGATAATTTCAAATTATTTTCATAAGTTCCTACATTATCGGTATGTCCTGCTATTTCAATCACCAGCGAAGGCTTTGCTTTTAATGCTTCTACCAGCTGATTTAAAGCTACATACGACGATGTGGTTAAGGTTGCCTTTCCCGTTTCGAAATGAACATTTTTAAGTACATACGTTTTGGCTGGCTCAAATTTAATTTTTAAGTCGTACGTAAATGCACCTGACTGATCTGGAATGGTTATGGTCGAATAATTTTGTTGTTCCATAAAGTCTCTGTATTCAATATCATACGTGTCGCCTTCGAGCAGTAGTATGTTAGCTTTTCCTTTGTTATCGGTTTTTACATAATATTTTTGTCTGTTTTTCTTACTAATAAAGCAAATCTCTTCGTTGGGATGAGGTTTTTGCTTAAAATCGGTAACTTCGATGTTTATTAGGGCATATTGCTCATTGGGTTCAAGTTTTTGAGCAAATATATCATTAATCATCATCCACAAAAAAAGATATGTCATCAAGCGTTTCATAGACTTTTTTACGTAAATTTGTCAAATTTTGTTCCAAATGATATGCATAGTGTTTATCACGTTTAGCTTATTGGCAATAGTATTTTTTTCGTGCTCATCCAATTTCAATACAGAAATTCAAAATGTTAGTATTGGCTTCAACTTAAAAGATAGTGTTTATAACATCAATAATAACGATATTGTGCTGAATGGTATAGTGTTTCCTGCTCGAAATGTACAAAGCGATAGCAGCATTGTTCATTCTATTTACTTTCGTTTTACATTAAAACCATCAACCAACGAAACATATTATTATAAGATCTACTATCAAAATGAAAGCTATAAATTTGCCGAAACCGATAGCCTTTCGTACGAAAATTTTTATGGTAGTTGGTACGATTCTACAGGTTTTAAAAAAATAACGTCTAAGGAAGTTGTCGATTCGTTTTATGTGGCAGGAAATCCCCGATTCGAACGTCTTTTTTTAGGTGCAGGTATCGATGAAATGTATATTCATCACGACAGCATTCAAAAAATTATAAAAATCATTAAAAGTGATAACGATTGGCGAAAAAGTGTCGAAGAAAAAGCTTTAAAAAACTCGCTAACTTTCGACGAACAGGCTTATATGGATGCTATATGGGTATTAAAAGACAAGAAAAACAAAGGCAATTTGAACCACCGATGGAAACGCAATCCACGCATGGGAAAATACAGTGCCTTACTCGTTGTTTGTACCGAATCAGCGTTAAAGCAAATACCCGAATACATACAATACATTTTCAAAACTAACGAAAAAGGGCTGTTTGTAAATCCATATTCTTATTTTCTTTATGGAGATGGAAAAAAATTAAAAGGTGTAAGTGTTTATTTCGATACATCTCTGGTACAGCTCAAACTGACGTTGTTACCCGGAAATGGTATTTTTGTCGACAGGACTAAGGTTCCTGCAAATACTGTTATTGTAGAAGATAGTTTGTGTGGCACTTCGTATGCTTTGTATCGAACTGCTCTTTTCGAACATTTTTTTTCGCACGAAAATCGTCACTTTAAGCTAAATACCATACCTGTTTTAGTCGATTGGGAAAAAGAACACTACAGTTTATCCGATTACGAACGCTTTAAAAAATTATATGCCGATACAACCAAACGAATTTCATCGTGGATAAGAAATACAACCTGCGCCTGTGCCAATGTAGTGGACAAAAAAGATTATATCGAAATTTTCAACCCGCCGTCGGTAAATATCGAAAAAGCGGCAAAATTAAATGTAGGAATTCAAACACGAGTAGGATTTACCTATGGTAAAATAACCGCAAAAGTTAAATTTTCCAGTATGCTCAACAAAGATAATATCTGGAATGGCATTACTCATGCCATTTGGCTTATAACTCAAGACTTGCACGAATGGAACAGACGTCGTTACAGTCATTCGGGATATACAGTCAAAGGCAATCCGCATAGCGAACGCTATCATTACTCTTCGTATTCCGAAATTGATTTTGAAATAGTAAAGGCAAGCCCATACTGGCCTCATCAGTATTACAAAAACAAAACACTTAAAAAACGTTCAAAAATGTACAATGGACAAACCGACGATACTATTGTTGTGGCCCTTACAAACTGGGATATGGCATCGTCCGATCCATCTAACTTTGATTATCCCATTCAGTATATTCGTCATGGAAACAAAAAATACGAAGCACTCCGTTGGGACGAACTTTACCAGGCACTTACCATTCGTGCTTCCGTATCGCACAAAGAAATTTTTTCTAAAGAATATTACTATTTTCAAATTGAGTGGAAACCTACCGAAATTATCTGGCGAATAGGTCCTTCAAGAAATCAACTGTATGAAATAGGTTATATGAGTTACCAAAATACTTCTATTCCTAACAATCAAATGGTATTGGTAATTAATCAGGAGTATCATTTATCTGAATGGTGGCCTGATGCGGTTTTTGAACAGGATTTTATCCCTTTTTTGAAAAATAAGCATGTAGGTAAAATATACGAAATAACTATAGAATGAAAGTCAACGGTGTTTATTATCATTCTGTTTGGGCCGATTTTGAAAATAAAGAAATTCTTATTATCAATCAGGCAGTATTACCATTTCGTTTCGAAATTAAACGCTGCAAAAGCATCGATGATGTTGTAGTATCTATACAAAACCTCCAGGTACGTGGTGCTCCCGCTTTGGGAATTATGGCAGCTTATGCCGTATGGTTGTCGTTTGCTACTCATAATGGGCAGTTAGACCGTATCGAAAAAGACTATCGAACACTTATACAAACCCGACCTACTGCGGTCAATTTAAAAAAGGGAGCCGATGCCGTGTTTCAACACATAAGCCAGTTGAGCAACGAAATAGATGTTTACCAAAAATCACAACTATTTGTGAATCAAGAACTCATCGCTTTACAATCTATTGGGCTGCATGGAGTTAGACTTATCGATGAAGTATATAGAGCTAAAAACAACCCCGTTAATATTTTAACACATTGCAATGCCGGCTGGCTTGCCTGTGGCGATTTTGGTACAGCTCTTGCCCCCATTTACGAAGCCCATCATCGGGGTATTCCTGTCCATGTGTGGGTCGATGAAACACGACCGATTAACCAGGGTGCCCGACTTACTGCTTGGGAACTTTACCAGGAAAACATCCCGTTTCGCATCATAAGCGACAATACAGCCGGACAACTTGCATTACGCAACGAAATAGACATGGTGCTTGTTGGAGCAGACCGATTGGTTAAGAATGGCGATATGGCCAATAAAATTGGAACTTACCTTAAAGCACTTATGGCTTATGAACACCAGATACCATTTTATGTGGCTGCTCCATCTTCTACATTCGATTTTAGCATAAACAGTGGCAACGATATTCTTATCGAAGAACGCAATCCCGACGAGTTATTGTACATAACCGCCGAATTTCAGCATCAACTAATTCAGGCTAAACTATATCACGAAGCATTTCCTGCACTCAATCTGGCTTTTGACATAACTCCTGCTAAATTTATTAGCGCCTATATTACCGAAAAAGGCATTTTCAGAAACATATCGGAAGTTGAATTATGAACCCCGATATCGATTTCTTAAAAAGCGAGGTAGCTCATTATATGCAACGACTCTATCAACGCCATTTAACCACTACACTTGGCGGAAATATTAGTGTCAAAGCAGGTAACTTTATGATTATTACACCGTCGCAAAAAGATAAAAACAGATTAACTGCCAACGATATGGTAGTTATAGACCTGCAAACAGGAACTATTTTAACTTCGCAGCAACCAAGCATGGAATACCGCTTTCACAAGGGGATATATGCCACAAGGACCGATGTAGCATCCGTCATCCATGCACATCCTTTTTGGGGCACGTGGCTGGCTATAACGAACACCAAGCCAAACATCGATTTACTCGACGAATCGGCTTATTTTCTCCGAAATGTAGCATTTTGCAACTATGCTCCCATGGGAACAGAACAACTTGCGTTAGAAGTCTCCAAAAATGCACTATTATCGGATGTACTCATATTAAAAAATCATGGTGTTATTACCATGGGAAAATCGTTATGCGAATCGCTTGAAAAAATGGAAGTACTCGAAAATATTGCTCATTATACCTATTTGACAAGATAAAATAGCATCATCTATCATGATGCTATGAATGTTTTTAAACAAAATAAACCATATAGCACTCATCGGCTGCTTTGTAGAACGAACGTACTGAGCCAGTAATCTTTACAAATGTTCATTCATTAAACAGGCGTTAATAATTAAGTACATATAGCAACAAAGTGTAAGTTATTTTTATTGCATTATCTGAGATGGCTCGACTTTAAATTTATATGTATGTTTTTCTGAATGGGTATGCTATAAAAATTTTTTTATTGCATAATTTGGTTTAATATTGCAAACAAAACTTATTTTATGTTTATTACCAACGAAAACGAAGGTCAATCCTTACTGGCATATATCAACGAAAAAATTCCCTACTGTAAAGAATTAAAAATTTTAGTCGGCTATTTTTATTTTAGTGGTTTACAAACCATTATTGATGCTGTTAAAGAACAGAAACTTAAATTAAAAATACTGGTCGGGCTCGATGCCGATGTATTTGACGAAAAAATTGTTGAACTGTGTGAATCAAGCTCTGCTTATACTAAAGGCGTAATAAAAAACAAATACATCGAATCGCTCAAAAAAGTATTCAATCATAACGATTTCGACCACAAAAAATTTTATGAAAACATCAAAGTAATGATAGAAGCCATAAAAAACGGCACCATCGAAATTCGTAAAACCCAAACACCCAATCATGCCAAACTCTACATTTTTAAAATGGACGAACAGCATCGAAAACTGATAGATGGCTTTTTTGTAACCGGTAGCAGCAATCTTACCTATTACGGATTGAGCGAACAAAACGAGTTCAACGTATCGATCAAAGATTATGGTTTTAAAGAAGCCGAACAGTACTTCGACAAACTCTGGGACGAAGCTATTGCTTTTAGCGACAAGGAAAAAGAAGAAATGATACGAGTAATTACCGACGAAACGTTAGTAAAAAAAATTACACCGTTCGAAGCGTATGTTTATATTCTAAAAACATATCTGGATTCGTTTCAGAAAAAAGAAGTAAGCCAGAGCATACAACAAAAAATGATAGACAACGGTTATCAACCTTATACGTATCAGCTCGATGCTATCGGACAGGCTCTATCAATCATCGAACAACACAACGGAGTTGTTATTGCCGATGTGGTCGGATTGGGCAAATCGATTATTGCTTGTGCGGTAGCCTTTGAACTAAAAAAACGAGGTATAGTTGTTGCACCACCCGGACTTATTGGAGATGCACAAAAAAATACAGGATGGAGAAAATATCTCGAAGATTTTGGATTAGCCGCTTTGGGATGGGAGGCTTATTCGTCCGGAAAGCTCGAAGAAGTTTTTTATATACTTCAAAAAACACGCGATATTGAGGTAGTTATTATTGACGAAGCACACAGGTATAGAAACAATGATACACAGTCGTATCACTATTTGCACGAAATTTGTCGCAACAAAAAAGTCATTTTATTAACTGCCACTCCATTTAATAATCGTCCAAACGATATTTTTTCTCTTTTAAAACTATTTATTTCACCCAAAAAATCAACTATAACGTACAATGCCGATTTAGACCTTCAATTTTCTCTCTACGAAAGATCATACAAAATTCTCATGGATATCAAAAAAAATTACAACTCCTATCATCCCGAAAAACAAAAAAAAGCAATAGACAGCTACAACCGATATTTCAACTCCGATGATGATGGTTATGATGGTATAAACATGATAAAGGTAAATAATGAACTTAAACGCATATCGAACCATATAAAGCAAGTTTTAATGCCTATCATGATTCGCCGCAACCGATTAGACCTGAAAAAACATCCACGATACGAACAAGATGTAGGAAATTTGTCGGAGGTTAAAAACCCGGAAGCAGGATTTTATGAACTTGATAATGGGCAATCAGAATTTTACAATAACGTTATTGATACTTATTTTTCAGATATTACACTAATCGATTCGCCCGCACCGAATAGTTTCAGAGGGGCTATTTATATGCCTTTTAAGTACATCAAAACTCAAGATGATGAACATAACGTCTTGTTTCAAACCAACCTGTATTTACTCATGCGACGCTTACTGGTAAAACGATTCGAAAGTAGTTTCGGAGCTTTTTATCAGACCATTGATAATTTTATCAATATACATGAAAAAGTGAAAGAATTTATATCACGAACCGGCTATTATATTCTCGATAGAGACTGGATTGATAAAATTTCGGATTACGACGATGAGGATTTTTTAAACGAATTTACACGAAAAGTTAATGAAATAACAGAAGAAAAAACAAAAACAAAAAACAAAAAACAAAAAAACGAAATACTATATTCCAGCGAGGATTTAAATAAGGAGTTTTTTACCGACATCGAACACGATATTCGTTTATTGTATCACATAAAGAACAAAGTAGAAAACCTGAATTTACTTTCTTCGGATCCCAAAGCCGATACGGTATTTTCAACCGTTAAACAAAGAATCCAAAATGAACCTAAGCGAAAGATTATTATTTTTAGCGAATTTGAAGCTACGGTAACCTATCTTAAAACCTACATTAAAAAATACCCGGAACTGGCAACAAAAACATTGTTTGTATATGGCAACATTGCTCAAGAAACGTACGAAAAAATATATTCTAATTTCGATGCCTCTTTTCCCAAAGAAAAACAGAAAAACGATTATGATATTTTAATTTGCACCGACAAGCTCTCCGAAGGCTTCAACCTAAACCGTGCCGGATTTATTATTAACTACGATATTCCCTGGAACCCGGTGCGAGTTATTCAACGTCTTGGGCGAATTAACCGCATAAGTAAAAAAGTCTTTGACGAACTATACCTGATGAACTTTTTCCCTACCGAACGGGGAGAATCGGAAATAAAACAAAAAGAAATTGCCGAAAGCAAAATGTTTATGATACACAATGCTATTGGCGAAGATGCCCGAATATTTTCGCCCGACGAAACCCCTCAAGCATCGGAGTTGTACAACCGCTTAATGACCAATCCCGAAAATATGGACAGCGAAAGTATTTACACTCGCGTTTATCTGGAATTAGAAATGCTAAAAAAAGACTATCCTGCTATAATTAAGGCTATAAACGTTTATCCCAAACGTATTAAAGTCGCCAAAAAAAGCTCAAACAACGAACTCATTACGTTAATAAAAAAACATAACCTCTACTTTGTGTATGTCGATTATAGCCATCAGAAACCGCAGGTTTTACCTTTCGAAGAAATATGGGACAAAATAAAATGCGATCCGCAAACCAACAGCCTGGAGCTTTCTAATGAATTCTGGAAGGTTTATCTTGCATCGTTATCGGCTCAAAATTTGACCGCAAAAACAACTCCCAAAGAAAAAGAAAACCGAACAAAAGCTATCAATAAGCTCGAATCGTTGAAAAACAATCCCCGTTTTTCCGATTACCTTGCTTTTATTGAACTACTCTTAAAAGATATCTACTACCTGGGAACACTATCGGATTTTTATCTGAAAAAAATAACTCAAGTCCAATCGCCCGCCGACATAAAGTATTTAAAAGAACTGTTAGGCAGCGATTATATTCAATCTATGTCAAAAAACATCGAACATCAATCGGAAATAATTATTGCCATCGAAAATCAAGTCAATAAAAATTAAAAGAATAACTTATGAATCGTACGTTGGAAAAATATACTTCGGAAGTCGATCGATTTTTTTGTGAAAACATCGAAAGTTTTATTAAAACGTGGCAACAATTTTTTTTCACAAAGTCCGATCATTTTTCTAAAAACGACCCCCTCGTTTCGATCGAATACATCGAAAACGTCAACGGCATTTACGAAATAGGTAAATTTGAACCTCTTCCGGGACTGAGCCAATATTTGCCCGTGTACATAGTAGAGTTGCCTCAGCAATCACAGCTCAACGAACGTGCCGGCAAAAAATATCAATTCGATATTGCCCGTAAAGCTCTCCGACAAGCACAGTTTCACAACGGATTGTTTATTTTTACCAAACAAAATCCATCCGAAGGCTTTCGCATTTCGCTGGTTTATTCCAATTATCAGGATACCAAACGAACGTACAATTATTACAAACGAAACACGTTTTATGTAGCACCGCATATTTCGAATAAAACCTTCGAAAAACAATTTGTAAACGGCACATTCCATTCGTTTCAAAACCTAAAAGAATGTTTTTCGCTCGAACCGGTTACCCGGGAGTTTTATCAACTGCTCGAACATTGGTATTACCGGGCTTTAGAAAAAGTTAAGTTTCCGCCCGATGCCGAACAACTACCCAACGGACGAAACATTCAGGTAATCCGATTCATCACACGACTTATGTTTGTATGGTTTATGAAAGCCAGAGGTATTATACCCCATACCCTTTTTGATGAACGCGAAATAAAAAACATTTTAAAAGACCAATTAACCCCACGTTCATCATCGTATTATCTGGCTATATTGCAAAATTTGTTTTTTGCAACCCTTAATACACCTATCGACCAGCGAAAATTTCGCCGTTCCGATATTCGTCCCGGTTACAACCCCGATTATATGAACCATGGAGTATTCCGTCATCATCAATTAGTTAGCAATCCCGACATTTTTGAAACCTTGTTTAAAGATATACCTTTTCTCAACGGTGGACTTTTCGAATGCCTCGACATGGACAAAAAAGACGAACGAAACCCCACCGGAAAAGAAATTCGTATCGATGGATTTTCGGATGTTACCAGTAAACAACCCATTTTTCCGAACGAACTGTTGTTTAACGACGACCCCAAAAACCCCGGCATGATCAACATACTTAGCACCTTTAACTTTACTACCGACGAAAATTCCGACATAAGCAGCGATGTGGCACTCGACCCCGAACTGCTGGGACGTGTGTTCGAAAACCTGCTCGCCTCGTACAACCCCGAAACATCAGAAACCGCACGCAAGCAAACCGGTTCGTTTTATACCCCGCGCGAAATTGTCGAATTTATGTGCCATCAGGCTCTGCTCAACTATCTAACATCGAAATTGCCCCATATAAACACAGAACTTTTAGACCGACTGATTTCGTACGAAGAAGAAGTACCCAACGACATAACACACGACGACAAAAAGCAAATAACCCATGCCCTTATGCAGTGTAAAATTTTCGACCCCGCCTGTGGATCCGGAGCGTTTCCCATGGGCATATTGCAAAAAATGCTCTGGATATTGCAAAAAATCGACCCCGAATGCATGCTCTTCAAAGAAATAAAACTTAAACCGTTAAGCCAGTTACAAAAAAACATTTCGTATCCCTCCGAAGAAATTACACAACTCATTGAGCAAATTAAACTACAACTCGAACAAAAAACCAACGATTACAACCGCAAAATGCACATTATAGAAGAATGTATCTACGGCAACGATATACAACCCATTGCTATTCAAATTGCCAAACTCCGATTTTTTATCTCGCTTCTCATAGACGACAACGTCGATAAGCAACAAACCAACTACGGTTTGCATCCCCTGCCCAATCTCGATATGAAATTTATGGTAGCCAACACCCTTATAGACCTCTATCCACTAAATACATCAAAAGATACGCAAATTTTGATTGATGCTAAATTTGTCGATGAACTGAGAACCTTAATGAAAAACTACTTCGAATCGCCTTCCGTACAGAAAAAAGAAGAACTCAAAGAAAAATTTTACCAATTACGCAGCAAACTCGTTAATAGTGGCTTTTTAGACGATGTTCGCAAAGAAAAAATACAAAATTTCGACCCCTTTAATACCGATTACTCGCACCAGTGGTTCAATGCACAACTTATGTTTGGAATCCCCTACGGATTCGACATCGTTATCGGCAACCCGCCGTATATCCAGCTTCAGAAAGAAGGCGGTAAACTGGCTAAACTTTACGAAAAACAGCAATACCAAACCTTTGCACGCACCGGCGATATTTATGCCCTGTTTTACGAAAAAGGCATGCACTTGCTAAAATCCGGCGGACTGCTTTGCTACATCACCTCCAACAAATGGATGCGTGCCGGCTATGGCGAAAAACTCCGAAGCTTCTTTACCCAATACAACCCCCTGTTGCTGATTGATTTAGGTCCCGGTGTATTCGAAAATGCCACCGTCGATACCAATATCCTTTTGATACAAAAAACACCTCCCCCCCACCCCCCTTCGCTCACTGAGCCTGCCGAAGTGAACACTCCCCACCCCCCTTCGCTCACTGAGCCTGTCGAAGTGAACCTCCCCCAACCACCCCAACCACCCAAAAAAACAACACAATACCAACTCAAAGCCCTCACCCTGCAAAAAACAGACAAGCAAAGCATTGCCGAACAAGTGCAACAAAACAGCGTAATCCTCGAAAAACTCACCAAAGATGCCTGGTTCATTGGCAGCAACGCCGAACAACAACTCAAAGAAAAAATCGAACGCATAGGCAAACCCCTCAAAGACTGGGATGTAAAAATTTATTACGGAATTAAAACCGGACTTAACGAAGCCTTTATCATCAGCACCGAAAAACGAAACGAGATACTGGCAAACTGCAAAGACGAAGCCGAACGCCGGCGCACCGAAGCTATTATTAAGCCTATTTTACGAGGTAGAGATATAAAGCGGTACTACTACGAATGGGCAGGGCTGTGGGTGATTATTGCAAAATTTGGATTCTATAAAATCGCCAATTTATATCCTGCTGTGGTTAATCATCTTTTACAATATGAAGAT
>CALGPK010000014.1:0-27500 GCA_937960415.1 uncultured Bacteroidales bacterium
AGTGATTAATTTGATAATTTCTATCAGCAGTTAATTTAACGTAAAGGGCTCTGGTAAGACCTTCTCTATATCTTCTGTTTAGCCAACCTTCAATATTTACTCTATCCTCTTCATTGTGGAATATGTGGGTTTGAGTATTTAATAAAGTTTTAATCCCTTTTGCTCTTGTTCTTTTTGCAAATTCAAAATCTTCGAAACCACAGAATGGAAAAGTTTCGTTATACTTATCAGTTATATTAAAATTTTCTCTTGTTATTGCTAAAAATTGAGAAGTTAGAATTTCTATTTCATATTGATGATTATCTTTCCATTCATTTTTATTCATCCATCCCTTTAAAGACACATAGTTTATTTTTAATAAAAATCTTCCAAAATTCGAATAACTACATTGTTGGAGTAGAGAAGGAGGATAAACCCAATTAATATTTAAGCAATGAGTTTTTGCATAATTTGACAAGAAAAAACGATGAAGTATTGTTATTGATTCTTTAGTTATCAACATATCATCATCTAGAAAAAGTAAATTATCATATTTTGCTTGTGCAAACCCATAGTTTCGTGCAGAAGCTACACCTTTCCCTTTATTTTTAATAATTTTAACTTGATTATGTTTATAGATAATTTCAGATTCGCCATCATTAACAACAATAATTTCAAAGGTATCGTTGAAGAAATTAAAATTATCTAATGTATTTTTTATAGTTTTTAAAACTATATTTGTACGATTATAGGTAGGTATAATGACAGAAATTTCCATATTTTGCAAAAATAATTGTTTTTTTTGTAACGTGAGTTAAACATGTACACATTTCGTACAGGTATTGAGCTTTTAACGATTTGGGACGTAATTTTTCCTGTGTTTTACATTTTTTTGATCTTAGTTTATGCTTATATTATTCGGTTAAGAAAGAAAGAAAAATATCCTGAATATAAATATTATATTCCTGGTTTATTTGCTAAAATATTCGGTGGATTGGCATTTTTAGCTGTGTATATTTTTTATTACGGCGAAGGTGATACCACGCATTATTTTCAATCGTGTGAAAGTTTGCTAAATCTTGCTTTTGTAGATTTTTGGAAATTTTCGAGTATAATGTTGGGAAATTTGTCTTATGAAAATGCAAGTTTGTTTGGTTCAGAAATAGGCTATGCTTATTATTACAACGATCCTCATTCGTACGCAGTTGTCCGATTTACGGTACCTTTCCTTATATTATCTGGTAAAAGTTTTGTGGCTACGACTATTTTAGTTGCAGCATTTACGTATAGTGGATTATGGAAGTTGTTCAGATTATTGGTTAAGATATTTCCCGATAGCATAAAAACCAGTGCTTTTGCTGTTTTGTTTATTCCTTCAACATTGTTTTGGGGTAGTGGTTTGTTAAAAGACTCATACACGTTAATGGCAACATGCTACTTTTTCGTTTCATTTTATCAGCTATTTGTCCTGCGAGATCAAATTATCAAGCATATTTTGCTATTGTTGTTTGCTTCGTTTGTTTTACTTTCTATTAAACCATACATTTTATTTGCTGTATTAGCATCGGTTTTAATTACAGTAATTCATGCGAATATGAAAATAATTCAAAACCGAATACTTAAAACTTTTCTTTTTCCTATAATAATCGTTGTTGTTTTTGTATTAGGCACAAATATTATTGTTACAACGGGTCAGTTTGCTGGAGGATATTATTCTTCTATTGATAAAATGTTAAAACAAGCGGTTGAAATACAGCAAGATTTAACTAAAGAATATTATGGAGGAAATAGTTTTAATATTGGTAAATTTGACCCGACTATTTTAGGAGCTCTTTCTAAGGCGCATTTAGCTATTATGGCAGGTTTATACCGCCCATTTTTGTGGGAGGCTCGAAATATAGCTATGCTAGTAGCAGCCCTCGAAAATTTCGTTTTCTTGTTTTTGACCTTTTATGTACTTTTTTTGTCGTTTTTTACCTGGCGAAAATATGGTTTTAGTTATTTGCTAAAGGTTATACTTAGCGATTCATTTATTGTTTTTAGTTTAATTTTTTCATTAATGTTTTCGTTTTTCATAGGATTAACAACAGCCAATTTTGGAGCATTAGTACGTTATAAAATACCACTTATACCATTTTTTATGGCAACACTTTTTATTATTACTAAAAATTTTAATGTTGAAAAGTTTTCTGGAAAAAAACCTATCGAATGATGGTAATGCTTCCAGCCTCAACCTGTGTTCTATCAAAAACATCTCTGAATGTACATCTCCATGTGTAAGTTCCAACAGGTACAATTTCATTATTTTTGGCTCTACCATCCCATTTTTCAGACCGTTCTAAATCTTTGTAAAATTGATTGGTACTCCATATAATTTCGCCCCAACGGTCGTAGATATCTAATTGAAAAGCCTCTTCTTTAATGCCATGAGCTACAATATAAAAGAAGTCATTTATTCTATCGCCATCGGGACTAAAGGCTGTAGGAGCATAAAATGTATAATGTTCTAAAATTTTAATAGTTGCCCATGCCGTATCTTTACATCCTTTGTTGGTAACAGCCACCAATTGTACCTGATAAGTCCCTGCTTTGGGATATGTATGAGTAGGATTGATGATGCTGGAAGAGTCTCCATCACCAAACATCCATTGATATGTAAAACCACCATTGGTTAGATTAACAAAATGGATTTCTGGTTTTATTTCGGTTGCTATTTCTGGATTCCATGTAAATCGTGCATCGGGTGTTGGCCATACTTTTATCATGTCATTATATATTGCCGTATTTTTACAACCATATTGAGAAGTAACAGTTAATGTTACATCAAAGGTTCCGGCGTTATTATAAGTATGAACTGGATTTTTTGTTAACGAAAGATTGCTGTTGTCGCCAAAATTCCAAACATAAGAATATCCGCTATCTGGGTTAATTTCAATGAACTGAACGGTTAATGGTTTACAACCCTGTAATGTATCGGCAAGTACATTTATTGGTGGTAAAGGATATACATGAATATATATGCTTGCTGTATCCCAACTAATACAGGCGTCTTCGACACGAATAGAATACCATCCGCTGGCAGACGGATATAGGTAAATGGGGGGAGTTACCAAATCACCCAGATGGTTGTAAATGGTATAGGGTGGTCCAACACCTCCCCAAATAATAGGAGTTATCATAACGGGATCTCCGGGGCAAACATGTGTTGTATTTGCCATTATGTTAACGTGTATTTCGGGTGCAACATATACTGTAGTGGTGGCTATTTCACTCTGACAACCATTAGCATCTACAACATAGGCACTATATGTAGTATTTGATGTTGGAGTTACTACAATTCCCGGATTAGAAGGCACATTTTCCCAGAAATATTGATAAGGAGGCGTCCCTCCTGTAGCTGTAATATTTAAATAAGCAGGCATATGTTGACATACGTATTGCGAAGGTGTTAATGATATCATAAGCAGTGAAGGTTCATTTACAGTTATTCCGTCTGTTTTAATACATCCATTTGCATCAGTTATTGTAACGGTATAGATGCCACCAGCAATGTTGATTAAATCTTCTGTTGATGAACCATTGCTCCATTGGTAAGTATAGGGTGGAGTTCCTCCTGTTGCTGTAAGATTGATACTTCCCGACATATCATTTTTACAAAGCAAGTCGGTTTTTGTTAGGGAAGTTGTAATGGCTGTTGGATTGATTAATTCTACAGTGGTGGGTTGCGAAGTACAACCATTTAAGCTAACGGTTAAGGAAATAGTATGAGTTCCTGCTATATTCCAATTTACTTGGTGTGGTCCTGCACCGGTACCCGGAATAACACTTCCTCCATCCCAATTCCATTGGAAAGTAGAACCGGCTTCGGCTATTCCAGTATAAGTTACCATCGAAATATCACCATAACAATTAAGAGGTGTGGCTGTGAATGAACTGGTTGGGGTTTTAGTTAATTGAATTAACACGGTATCTTTATCAATACATCCGTTGCTATTATCTTCTGTCCATATTAATGTGTAAGTTCCTGAAACTGTAGCAGTAATAGTAGAAGTGGGACTATGAATATCACTAAATTGTATTGTTCCAGGACCGCTTGCAGTCCATGTACCAAGTCCGACAGAAGGAAGAGCTTGTAGTGTATAAGTTAAATCACAAACAGCATCATCAGATCCAGCATTAGATACAGGCATTTGATAAAAACCAATTTGTACCTGAGATGTATTTATACAACCGTTATTATTAACAGTCCATGTAAAAGTATAAACACCATCACTCGAAACGGTAACGGTTGTATTGGGATTATTTATTCCGGATATAGTTACTCCATTAGATGGTGAAACTGTCCATGTTCCAATTCCTACACTAGCCGTTGCATTCATCTGATAAGTATGAGAACAAACGGTTGTATTTGTTCCTGCAATACCAATAGGTTGTTCAATGAATGTTATGATGACGGTATCACGATTGGTACAGGCTGGCGAAGACGATTCGGTCCATATAAATTGGTAAGTGCCTGCTGAAGGAACAGTAACACTACTATTAGGATGATTAGGTTGATTTATTGTGGCAGTATTAGGGATAGATGTCCATGTGCCAGCCATAGAAGCCACTGCTTCGAGGTTTGTGGATAAACCGCATACCGATTTATCGGGGCCGGCATACGGATTGGGCATAGTACAACATTGAGGTGAACCTGGATCGAATACGGTAATGATTTGTTCCGATGGTTGACTATTACATCCTCCTTCACTAACTGTCAAACTAACAGTATAGTTGCCTGCTGTATTCCATGTAATTTGATGGGGACCTTGACCTGTTCCGCCAGATAAAATAGTTGCACCAGAAAAATTCCAATTATAGGTAGCCGATGAACTGGCATTACCTGTATAATTTACAGTAACCATTTCGCCCGCACAAATAGGGGTATTTGCTGTAAATGTAGAGGTAGGATTAGGTACAACAATAACATCAACGACGTCGGTTGCCGTTTGATTGCATGCATCGGTAACGGTAACCATATAATGTGTAGTTGTGGTAGGAGATACCTGAACAGATTGACTATTTCCAGCACCATTATTCCATTGATATGTGAATGGCGGTGCACCTCCAATAGGTGTGGCTGTAAGTGTTGTAGGCATTGCCGATTCACACAATGTTTGATCCTGACCTGCATCAACACTTAATGGACTATTGTCCATAAAATAAATAGTATCTTTTTGAGTGTTACCACAAGCATCGGTGCGAGTTAGAATCAAATATTCTAATCCTTCTGAAATACCATCTAAATTGGGAATAACTTGAATGCTACTGGAAGTTTGCCCGGCTGGTATGGTAATATTAGTTGGTACAGTATTGCAATCAACACCATTGGTAGCGGTGCCACCAATAGTCCAGTTAATAGTTATTGGATTTGTGGGCGGTACGGCAGTAGATGCAGTAATGGTTGCATAAGAACATCCTTCTACAGCAGGCGAGCTACCACTAGAATATGAGATAGTAATATCAACTGCATTAGTAACTAAAGAATTTCTAAGCAAAAAAACACCTGAATCATAGGCCCTATCACCTACATCAGCAATGGAGATACGAATGTGATATTGTTGACAAGGGACAACGGCTAATTGAGCAACCAGTGGAGTGGTAAAACCATCAAAGACGGGATGATTGCCTAAACCATTATTGTTTACAAAATATTGTGAATATGAACCACCATTTACATTATTAATAGTAACGGGTATAGTAGTATTAGGAATTAAAGCTATATTTACATTGTTGTAATTTCCACCATTTGGATTGGGACCACTAACAAAAAAACCAAAGCCATCATTATAACCCGAACCAACCCATTCGGGATACTCTTCACTGCCAAAAACATAGGTAAAAGAAATGGGCGATTCGAGGGGAATAAAATCAAATTCTAAGCGAGCTCCATCAAAAGATGTATTACCAGAAATATTATTTATTTCTGGTAAACCAGAAGAGCCAACAGGATCACTCATAAAGGCAGCACCTGCTTGTGCTATATTGTTAACGCAACCAGTTGCTATTACTATACCGGAAGCCAATCCAAGCGGAGTAGTGTTGCCATTTGAGAAATAGCCAATTTGCGAACATCCAGTACTTCCTGTACTCCCTTGAAATTGTATGTTAGTTACCGTAACACCACCTCCTATTAAGAAGTTTTGTACAAGTTGTTGAGGAGTATAAGTATCATTGATTAGTAATTGAGCATTACTATTTACGTAAACTGCTACAAAAATCATCATTAATATACTAAAACGAGCCATAAGTATGTATTTTTACATTTTATAGACGACATTTCTCAAAAATGGTTGCCTGTGTAAAAATAATATACTCTAATTGGTTAAGTTTATTCTTTTTTGTGTAACCATTTTATCTAAATTATTTTCTATTTTTGCGTTCATAATTCAATAGTATGGCAAAATTGGACTCGAAATATCATTTTCAGGAGGTTGAAGAAAAGTGGTATCAATATTGGTTTAAAAACAGGTTTTTTGAATCAAAACCTGATCACAGAGAACCTTACACGATAGTGATCCCACCTCCCAATGTTACAGGAGTATTGCACATGGGACACATGCTTAACAATACTATTCAAGATATACTCATTCGCTATGCTCGTATGCATGGCAAAAATACGTGTTGGGTACCGGGAACCGATCATGCGTCTATAGCTACTGAAGCTAAAGTTGTTGCAAAGTTAAAAGCAGAAGGGATCGAAAAAAGTACCCTTACTCGCGAAGAGTTTTTAAAACATGCCTGGGATTGGAAAGAAAAGCATGGAGGTATCATACTCGAACAGCTCAAAAAGTTAGGTGCTTCGTGCGATTGGTCACGTACGCACTTTACTATGGATGTGGCATATAGCGAAAGTGTTATTCGTGTTTTTGTTGATTTATTTCGAAAAGGTTATATTTATAAAGGAATACGTATCGTAAATTGGGACCCTGCTGCAAAAACAGCCCTTTCTGACGAAGAAGTTATATACAAACAAGAACAATCGACTTTATACTATGTTAAGTATTTTGTAGAAGGAACGAGCGAATACATACCAGTTGCAACTACTCGACCCGAAACCATTTTGGGTGATACAGCACTATGCATTCATCCCGAAGACGAACGCTATAAAAAATTTCACGGCAAGCGTGTTGTTGTTCCATTGGTAAATCGGCAGGTGCCAATAATTACCGACGAGTACGTCGATCGTACCTTTGGAACAGGTGCTTTAAAAATTACACCCGCTCACGACCCCAACGATTATGAACTTGGACTTAAACACCATTTGGAAGTTATTGATGTGTTAAATGACGACGGAACACTGAACGAAAAAGCACAATTTTTTGTTGGAACCGATCGATTTGAAGCACGGAAACTGATGGCAGAAGAACTAAAGAAAAGAGATTTACTCATTAAAACCGAAGTTTATATTAACAATGTAGGATATAGCGAACGAACTCATGTTGCGATTGAGCCTCGTATTTCGAACCAGTGGTTTTTGAGAATGAAAGAATTGGCTCAACCAGCTCTTGAAAATGTTATGAACGATAACATCAAACTCATTCCACCAAAATTTAAGAATACGTATCGTCACTGGATGGAAAATGTAAAAGACTGGTGTATTAGTCGTCAGTTGTGGTGGGGGCATCGGATTCCGGCATGGTATTTATACAATAATCCTAATGAGTATGTAGTGGCAATAAACGAAGAAGAAGCTCTTCAACTAGCTAAAGAAAAATATCCAAATATATCGTATGCTGATTTATACCAGGATGAAGATGTTTTGGATACATGGTTTTCTTCGTGGTTATGGCCTATAGCTGTTTTTGATGGTATTCGTAATCCAGATAATGCAGATATTAAATATTATTATCCTACTAACGATTTGGTAACAGCGCCAGAAATCCTGTTCTTTTGGGTAGCACGGATGATTATTGCCGGATACGAATATAGAAAAGAAAAACCTTTTAGAAATGTATATCTAACAGGAATTGTAAGAGATAAGATAGGAAGAAAAATGTCTAAATCGCTGGGCAATTCACCGGACCCTTTAGATCTCATTAATAAATATGGTGCAGATGGTGTTCGTGTGGGAATGCTTTTGTGTTCGCCTGCAGGCAACGACCTTCTTTTTGATGAAACCTTGACCGAACAAGGTCGCAACTTTAGCAACAAAATCTGGAATGCTTTTCGCCTGGTGAAGTTGTGGAATGTTGACGAACAAGCAATTCAACCCGATTATTGCAAACAAGCAACCACATGGTTTGAGCAAAAGCTTAACAAAACTATTATTTCGGTAAAAGACGATTTTAATAAATATCGGCTTTCCGAAGCATTAATGGAAATTTACAAATTGTTCTGGGACGATTATGCTTCGTGGTATTTAGAAATTATCAAACCGCCTTACGGTGAAAAAATAGATGGTATTACATACCAACGTACATTATCGTTTTTCGATACTATGTTGCGTTTGTTGCATCCATTTATGCCGTTTATTACCGAAGAACTATGGCATCAACTTACCAGTAGAAGTGAAGGCGATAGTATAATGAATGAAAGCTATCCGGATGCCGATTCGTATGATAGTACTATTATTGACCTGATGGAGGAAGTCAAAAATGTTATTACCGAAATTCGCAATATTCGAACCGAGAAAAATATTCCTTTAAAAGAAACAATCCCATTGTATATCAACAGTTCACCTTATCATCTTACATCATTTGTTCCGATTGTCAAAAAATTGAGCAATATCGACTCGGTGCATTTTAACAAACCATCTGTGTTGTCTGTATCTTTTTTGGTAGGCGTTGTAGAATACTTTGTGCCACTCGAAAAACACATTGATGTAGAAGAAGAAGTACAAAAAATCGAAAAAGAAATTTTGTATTACGAAGGCTTTTTACAATCGATAGAAAAAAAATTAAGCAACGAACAATTTGTGTCAAAAGCACCCAAAGCTGTTGTAGAAAACGAGTTGAAAAAGAAAACGGATGCAGAAACAAAATTAAATGCCTTGAAAATTCATTTAGAACAATTGAAATCAACTAAAAACGTATGAGACAATACTTAAAATTTATTTTTTACATATTAATTGTTTCGGGATGTAGCTCAAAAACTGGAAATTTACAGGAACCACCTATTGCAGAAGCGCAAATTCTTGAATATTCAGAATATAGAACCAGCAAAATGTTTTATACCTTATCGGATGGAACTGCAAAAGAAGATTCGATAGCAGTTACTTTTCGGTATAATCTGCAACAGGTAGAAGTTGAATTTCCCGACAGTACATGGAATTTTGAAGTTATTGAGATGGATAAAAAGCCCGAAGGTATAACAATTAAAATAAACGATAAAAAATTAAAAAAATTTAAAGAGATTTTTATTGCTGCAGGCGATTTGCTAATGATAAATTTTATAACTCACACAGAAACAGGAAATATGACTTTAATGTAAGCACCGTATATGAAACCAAAAAAAATAAAAATAGGCATTACACATGGCGATATCAATGGCATAGGATACGAAATCATTTTAAAAACTTTGTCCGATGCTAATATGCTCGAAATGTGTGTCCCGATTGTTTATGGCTCGTCGAAAATAGCTGCATATTATCGTAAAAACATCGGTCTGGATAATTTCAGTTTTAATCTTATAAAACATCCATCTGAGGCAAACCCTAAACGTCCAAACATGATTAATGTTTTATCTGATGAATACAAAGCTGAACCCGGTAATGCTACCCCTTTAAGTGGTAAAGCGGCTTTTTTTTCGCTTGAACGTGCAACCGAAGACTTAAAAAAAGGCTTTATCGATGCCATCGTTACAGCTCCTATCGATAAGAAAGCTATACAATCGGTAAACTTTAATTTTCCGGGTCATACTGAATATTTACAGCAAAAATTCGAGAATTCTGATGTTTTAATGTTTTTTATATCCGAAAATGTTAAGTTAGCAACTGTAACAACTCATATTGCCATAAAAGATGTTAGTCAACAATTGAATTCCAAACTTATTTACAACAAATTAAAGATTTTACATCAAAGCATGATTCAGGATTTTGGTATCAATCGCCCTAAAATTGCTGTTTTGGGTTTAAACCCTCATGCAAGCGATCATGGATTGATAGGGAACGAAGAGCAAGAAATTATTATTCCTGCCCTAAAACAAGCACGCGAAGAAAAAATTATGGCTATGGGTCCATACCCGGCCGATGGTTTTTTTGCTTCGTTGCAATTCAGAAAATTCGATGCTATTTTAGCCATGTATCACGATCAGGGACTTATCCCTTTTAAGCTATTAGCGTTTGATACAGGTGTTAATTATACAGCTGGTTTACCCTGTGTAAGAACATCACCAATACACGGAACAGCCTTCGATATTGCCGACAAAAATCAGGCAAATCCTTCTTCATTCCGTCATGCCATATATGCAGCTATCGACATTGTAAAAAAGAGAGCCGAATATGCCGAAATAACGAAGAACCCGGTTGAAACAAGTAAAAAAGAAACCACCAACGAATAGTATTATGTACGAATATATTAAAGGTATTATAATTGAATTGACTCCAACCTATGTTATTGTAGAGACAGCCAACATGGCATATCACATCGAAATTTCTGTTCAAACGTATTCGGCCATTCATCCTTATGTAAATCAGATGATAACTTTATACTTGCAGTCCATTGTTCGCGAAGATACACATTTGTTGTTTGGTTTTTATAACAAAGAAGAACGTGAGTTGTTTCGCCATCTTATTTCGGTCAGTGGCATTGGAGCCAATACAGCTCGTACCATACTTTCGGCAATATCGAACAACGATTTAAAAAACTACATTCAGCAAGCCAAAATAAACGAGCTAAAAAGCATCAAAGGCATAGGACAAAAAACGGCCGAACGTATAGTGGTAGAATTGCGTGATAAGATTGGAAAAGTAGGAAATGAAAATATTTTTGTTCCTATACACAATACAATTAAAGAAGAAGCGTTATCAGCATTGTTAATGTTAGGTTATGCTAAAAATATGTCCGAAAAAGTAATTGATAAAATTTTGAGCAAAAACCCTCATTTATCAACAGAAGAATTAATTAAACAAGCGCTGAAAGAGATTTGAAATTTTGGTGGTCACATATCGTATTTTTTTCTGCCCTGTTTGCCTTGTTTCCAGTTATATGGCAAAGTCCTTCGTCGTTTGGCGTTCAACAGCAATTGATACCGATAGCACCTCCCGATACGGGTCAAAGAGACAGCTTAGAGCAGTTGCCTTATCCTTTTAAGGACCAGGGTATTGTCCCCGGTACCGATGAGGGATACGAATCGAAGCTTTATTTGCAAAAACCTCAAAACATCAAATCTGATGTTGAATACGATCATACCAATCAGGAATTCGTAGTTACAGAGAAGGTTGGAAACTTTCATTATCGTTATCCTCAAGTTTATAGTTTCGAAGAATACAAAAAATATGATTTTGAGCGAGCATTACGAAGATATTGGCGACAACGTTTCAGATCCGAAAATTTCGAACATAAATCGTCCCTTATACCACAATTAAAAGTCCCCAGTCAGGCATTCGAACAAATTTTCGGAACCGATGTTATCGACATTAAACCGCAGGGCTTTGCGGAGCTTATTTTTGAGCTTAAATTCAATAAAACCGATAATCCGGCGTTGCCCATGCGCGAACGAAGAATTACTACGTTCGATTTTAGAGAGGTTATACAGATGAGTGTTACCGGAAAAATTGGCGATAAACTCGAGTTATCGACGAAATATAACACCGAAGCATCGTTTGAATTCGAAAATAAGATGAAACTTGCCTACGAGGGCAAGGAAGACGAAATTATAAAAAAAATAGAAGCAGGTAACGTTAGCTTACCTTTGCAGGGTTCGCTAATTCAAGGTAGTTATACGTTGTTTGGTATTAAAACCGAATTGCAATTCGGAAAATTGACGGTTTCGAATGTATTCTCACAACAAAAAGGGAAGTCGCAGGTTATCGAGGTTCAAGGGGGTGCACAACTCAACGATTTTAATGTATGGGCAGACCAGTACGAGGCTAACAAACACTTTTTCTTAGGAAAGTTTTTCTACGATAATTACGATAAGTTTCTAGAAAATTTGCCAGTTATAGGCGGGGGTATCACCATTACGCGAATGGAGGTATGGATAACCAATAAGCAAGGCAATACCACCGATACTCGAAATGTTGTTGCATTTACCGATTTAGCCGAAGGTCTTGCACCCGATGGATCTTCCAATATTTACTCTCCGCAAGTTAGCCTCAATCCGTTTATTAACCTTCCATATCCACAAGATACCATCAATTCACTTGGTTTTATAGAATATCTTTATCCAGAGATTAGAGACATCACAAAGGTTTCTAATGTTTTGCAACAAAACGGATATATACAGGGTACCGATTATGAAAAGGTAGAATCGATGCGAATGCTCAACCCTTCGGAATATACTTTTAATCCAAATTTGGGTTATATTTCTCTTAATTCTGCTTTAAATTCCGATGAAGTACTGGCAGTTGCTTACGAATATACATTGGGTGGAAAGACTTACCGTGTAGGGGAGTTTTCGAATACAGTTCCTGCACCTCAAACACTCATTCTAAAGTTGATAAAGCCAACGTCGCTAAGCCCTAAAAATCCAACCTGGCGTTTGATGATGAAAAATATTTATTCGTTAGGCGCATATCAAATCAACAATCAGGATTTTGTTTTAGACATTTGGTATCAGAATGATAAAACAGGGGCAGCAACTCAACAAGTACCAGCAGGAGATATTAAGGATAAAAAGTTACTCGAAGTGCTTAATCTCGATAATCTCAATTCAAGTATGGACCCTGTTAAAGATGGTCGCTTCGACTTTATCGATAAAATTACCATTAATGCTGTCAACGGACGATTAATTTTTCCGGTAAAAGAGCCCTTTGGTAAATATCTGTACGATAAAATTTTAAATAACAACCCTGCCAATGTTGCTGATGCAACAAATTATGCTTACACAGAACTGTACGATTCTACACAAAGCAAAGCTCGTCAGGTAGCTGAAAAAAATAAGTTTTTTATAAAAGGACAATATAAATCGGCAACAGGAAGCGAAATATCGCTCAATGCAATGAACATTCCGCAAGGATCTGTAGTGGTTACTGCCGGAGGACAAAAATTACAGGAAAATGTTGACTATACTGTCGATTATACATTTGGAAGAGTGAAAATTATCAATCAGGGCATTTTGCAATCGGGGATGCCCATAAAAATATCGCTCGAAAGCCAGTCGTTGTTCAATATACAAAGTAAAACATTGCTGGGAATGCATCTCAATTATCAGTTCAACAAAGACTTTAATGTAGGTGCTACTATATTAAATTTAACAGAGCGTCCGTTAACTCAAAAGGTTAGCATAGGCGACGAACCTATTTCAAATACAATATGGGGATTGAATAGTAGTTATCGTGCCGATGCTCCCATCGTTACAAAACTTATCGATAAATTGCCGTTTATTGAAACCAAAGCTCCCTCAAACATCACTGTATTTGGCGAGTTTGCTCATTTTATTCCGGGACACAGCCGTGCCATAAACTACAATAAAGAAGGCCTGGCATATATTGATGATTTTGAAGGCAGTAAGTCGTCGTACACTCTATCGAGTCCGGGAGCATGGTTTTTTTCGTCTGTGCCTCAGGGACAACCCGGGCTTTTCCCCGAAGCATCGCTTATGAACGATCTGCGAAGTAATTTTAAAAGAGCCCGATTGGCCTGGTATGTTATCGACCCATCGATGTTTTACAGAAGAAACTCGTCTATGCCTTCGTATATTTTAAACGGACCAGACCAGACCAATCACTTTACCCGCGAAGTATTCGAAAAAGAATTGTGGCCCAATAAACAGTTACCCAGTGGACAGCCTTCTTATATTCAGGTATTCAACCTTGCATATTATCCCAAAGAGCGTGGTATGTACAACTATTCGCTCGATGTTGATGCCGATGGTAATTTGCTGAATCCACAAAAAAACTTTGGCGGTATTATGCGTCGTATCGAGATGAACGATTTTGAAGCAGCGAATTACGAATTTATCGAATTTTGGTTGATGGATCCTTTTGTGTACAATCCCAATCATTCCGGGGGATATTTATATATAAATTTAGGCGATATTTCTGAAGATGTACTTCGCGATGGACGAAAGAGTTTTGAAAATGGCTTCCCTTCACCCAGTATGCCTAACCTTGTTGATACAACCGTTTGGGGTAGAGTTCCGCTTGTTCAATCGGTCAATTATTTATTCGATAACGACCCTGCCACACGTCCATATCAGGATATTGGTTTAGATGGATTGTCAGACAACGACGAACGAAGTTTTTTTAAGACTTTCCTCGATTCGTTGCAAGCTAAATTTGGAGTCAACAGCATGGCTTATCAGATGGCTTATGCCGACCCTTCGTCGGATAATTATCGATTTTACCGGGGCGATGATTACGATCAACAACAGGTTGGCATACTTGGACGATATAAGAAATACAATGGTATGGAAGGCAATAGCCCATCAGATGAGCAAACCCCTGAACCATATTCAACGGCTGCAACCATTTCACCCAACATCGAAGACATTAACCGCGACAACACACTTAGCGAAGCCGAGAATTATTATCAGTATCGAATTGCTTTACGACCCGATAAATTGCAAATTGGACAAAATTACATAGTAGATGAAGTTATAGGTCAAAATAAAAATGGCGAACAAGTAAAATGGTATCAGTTTAAGATTCCACTAAGCGAACCCGATACTGTTGTGGGAAACATTCAGGACTTTAAATCAATTCGTTTCATGCGAATGTTTTTAACGGGTTTTGACGAAAATGTTGTACTTCGTTTTGCAAAACTCGATCTTGTTCGTGGTGAATGGAGAAAGTATCAGAATAGCTTACTCGAAGGTGCACCATATTTGCCCAACGAACCTGTTAGTTGTTCGTTTGACATTTCGGCGGTTAATATCGAAGAAAATGGTACTAAAAAACCGGTCAACTATGTTTTGCCTCCGGGTGTAAGCCGTGTTATAGACCCTTCCAATCCTCAATTGCGTCAGCTTAATGAGCAGGCTATGGTGCTTAAAGTATGTGAACTAGCCGACGGCGATGCACGCGCCGCATACAAAAACATCAACCTCGATGTTCGTCAATATAAGAAAATGCAAATGTATGTTCATGCAGAACAAATACCCGGATATCCTTTAAATAACAATGACTTGTGTGTTTTTTTACGTATCGGTAGCGACTATCAAAGCAACTACTACGAATACGAAATACCGTTGCAACTTACACCAGCAGGCACTTACGACAACAATAACGAAAATCATCGCGAAATTGTTTGGCCCGAAGCTAATATGTTCGATTTTGAGTTTAACGAGCTTTTAGAAGTAAAACAAATACGAAACGATGAAATACGGCGTGGCAATTCTAATATAACATATACTACCGTCTTTTCGCGCGATATTGAAGGGAATAGACGTATTTCGGTTGTTGGAAATCCCAATTTGAGCAATATCAAAACTATCATGATTGGGATTCGCAATCGCTCCAAAAACAACAATAAATTGCCCGATGATGGTTTGCCCAAATGTGTCGAAGTATGGGTTAATGAACTTCGTCTCTCTAATTTCGATAACAAAGGCGGATGGGCAGCGAATATGAGAACTACCCTGCGACTTGCCGATTTTGGTAATCTTAATATCAGTGGACATACCAGTCGTCATGGTTTTGGTAGTATCGAAAAAAAAGTTAACGAACGACAAAAAGAAGACATTTACTCGTACGATGTTTCGTCCAATTTAGAATTAAACAAATTCCTTCCCGAAAAGGTTAAGCTATCGTTGCCTATGTTTGTAGGTTATAGCGAAAGTGTAAGCAACCCGCAGTACAATCCACTCGACCCGGATATCCCGTTCCGTACAGCCATAGACATGGCTCCCGATAAAACAACTCGCGATTCTATACGTAAAATGTCACAATCGTACGTGCGACGTCAAAGTTTAAACTTTACCAATGTGCGACTCAATACCCAGCCTAAAAAGCCAACCCCATTTAGTCCATCGAACTTTACATTAAGTTATTCATTTAGTGACCAACTATCGCGCAACATCAATACTATTTACAATCATACCAAATCGTATAGGGGGTCATTAGCATATAATTTTAATACCAATCCTAAAAACATTACACCGTTCCAAAAGTCAAAAATGTTCAATAAACCTGCTTTCAAACTTATCAAAGATTTTAATTTCTATTATATACCGTCACAATTTTCGTTTACAACCAATATGGATCGTACATACAACGAAACTCAAATGCGTAATTTAGAAGATTACACTAAACCTTTCCCTACAACATTCAATAAAACTTTTTTGTGGAACAGAATTTACGATTTGAGATACGATATTACGCGTTCGCTTAAATTTACATTTCATGCCGACAATATAGCTTTAATAGACGAGCCTATAATGTATGGTCAGCGTGTAAGCAAAAAATACGAAACCGAATATCAGCATTGGAAAGATAGTATTTGGAACGGACCATCGGGAATCTTAAATGGAGGAAGAACAACCAACTATCGCCACAACTTCGATTTAAATTATACACTACCTATCAACAAAATACCTTTGTTTAATTGGGTGTCGATGAATGCACGATACGGCGGAACATACGAATGGACTACATCGCCTAAACTGAAAAACCAAACTATGGTGCTGGGTAATACAATTAAAAATAGCAACACTCAACAGCTTAATACAAACCTAAACATGACGCAATTGTACAATAAAGTACCTGTGTTGAACCGAATTAATCAAAAATATTCCAAACCTAAAAAAACAAAGAAAGAAAAGGAAACGGTACAATTTCCAAAACCGGGCGAACCACCTCGGACATATAACTTTACAGCAGGTGTACCAAAACCAATTACACATAAACTAAAAACGCTGGATGTTACAGCCAAATTAACCGATAAAAACGGCAAAGAAATTAAAGCGACTACGAATGTTATCAATGAAAATCGTATAACCATTACAACCGACAGCAGCTATCAGGATGTAACCGTAGTAATAACAGGTCAACGCGATAAGGTTGACGAGCCTATCGTTATTGTTTTAGAACAAACCGCTCGTGTACTAATGATGGTTAAAAGTATCAACATAACTTATACAGAAAATAACGGTACCATATTACCGGGTTATTTACCCAGAACACAATTTTTGGGCATGTCGCCCTATGGAAACATTTGGGCGCCGGGCTTTGGTTTTGTCGCCGGACGACAAGATACTGCTTTTGGACGAAAAGCTGCTAACGATTACCGATGGATTACTACCGACTCGGTCTTAAATATGCCATATCAAATGACCAATTCTCAAAACATCAATTTCAGAGCAACCATTGAACCCGTAAAGAATATGAAAATAGAAATTTCGGCTAATAGAAACGAATCACAAAACTTTTCTACGTATTATTCTTATGCTTCACAAGCAGGGTATTTTGTTTCGACAAATAAACTTTACACCGGTAGTTTTTCGATGACTTACAACACGTTTAATACCACTTTCGAAAAATTTGGTAATGGTTATTTTTCGCAAGCATTCGAAAATTTAAAGAATTATCGAATTATAATTGCACAACGATTGGCTAAAGAACGTATGCAACACCCAACTGCTGCTCAAAATAATTATACCGCACAGGCCGATCCCAACACTGGCTTCCCAGATGGTTATGGACCATTTTCTCAGGAAGTGCTAATACCAGCCTTTTTAGCTGCATATTCCGGAAAAGATCCAGCAAATATACCTCTGACGGCATTCCCGGGTATTTTGTCGATGAAACCCAATTGGTCGTTTAACTTCAATGGCTTGACGCAATTAAAATTCTTTAAAAAATATTTTAATACAATTACATTAACTCATTCATATCGTTCAACTTATAGTGTAAATTCGTTTACCACCAATTTAGATTATGTCGAACAAGATGGTTTAAGTTGGGTTCGATATACACTTGGAAATTTCGTCCCTCAACGAGAAGTCAATGCTATTTCTATATCCGAACAATTGAGCCCATTAGTTGGTATTGATGCTAGTCTAAAAAACAGTCTTTTGGCCAAGCTCGAAATGAAGCGAACACGAAATTTGTCGTTTAACCTCAACAACACTCAAATAAATGAAATGCAGAGTAAAGAATTTATCATTGGCTCAGGATATCGTATTAAAGATGTAGCATTTCAAATCAACAATCGCCCTTTTAAGAGCGACTTAGATCTTCGTGCAAATGTTACATTCAGAAACGATATTACTGTTTTACGTAAGTTTGATCAACTAAATACGGGTGAACAATTAAATCAGGCTACCAGCGGACAACGAACAATTGATGTCGATGTTTCGGCAGAATATAGATTAGGGACCAATTTTACAGCCAGAGTTTATTTTAAGCGCAACTTACGAGAACCTAAGGTTTCTTCAACATTTAAAACCGTTAATGCAACATTTGGTGTAAGCCTCAAATTTACTCTTAACCCATAATTATGACCGGATTTAATTTATACTCCGTTAAAACATGGTGGAAAATTGGATTGCTGTTATTTGCACTAGCCATTGCTTCATCATCGCTATTTATTACTCAAAATTTAGTAAAAAAGCTTGAGTACGAAGAACGTAAAAAAGTAGAGCTTTGGGCAGAAGGAATGCGTCAGCTTGCATCCAACGAAAATCTCAATCAAGATATCTCTTTTTTATTTACAGTTATTAAAAACAACGAAACAGTACCGGTTATTGTCGTCGATCAAAACGATAGCATTGTGGCTTATCGTAATTTGGATACCAATAAAATACATCAACCCGATTATATATACAATTTGTTAAACGAAATGAGGCAGGCTTATCCACCAATTGAAATTCATCTTTCGGGCAACAATAAACAATACGTCTATTACAAAGATTCAACCATACTTACTCAGTTGAGTTATTATCCGTACATTCAGCTTGTAGTATTTTTTATTTTTATACTCGTATCGTACATGGCATTTAGTTCGCTTCGCAAATCAGAACAGAATCAAGTATGGATGGGAATGGCAAAGGAAACTGCACATCAGCTCGGTACACCTATCTCGTCGCTTATGGCATGGCTCGAACTTTTAAAAATCAATCTACCCAACGATAAACTGATGCTCAAAGAAATTGAAAGCGATATTAATCGTTTGCAACTCATTGCCGAGCGTTTTTCGAAAATTGGTAGCATTCCGTATACCGAAAATGTAAATGTACTTAAAACAATAAATTCCGTAACAGAATATATGAAAAAAAGAACCTCATCGCAGGTTCAGTTTGTAATGCATTTCGATCCTCAACAAGAGCTATTTATTCCGTTAATAGAACCTTTGTTTGAGTGGGTTATCGAAAATCTTTATAAAAACGCCATTGATGCTATGAATGGTAAAGGACTTATTGAAGTTTGGGTTAAAGACAACATACAGCATATTTATATCGACATTAAAGATTCTGGCAAGGGAATTCCTAAATCGAAGTACAAAACTATATTCAAACCAGGATATACAACAAAAAAACGTGGCTGGGGATTGGGGTTGAGTTTGTCAAAGCGTATTATTGAGATATATCATAAAGGCAAAATTTTTGTCAAATCGTCTGAACCCAATCAGGGAACTACTTTTCGAATAGTACTGTTTCGAAAGTAAACTCAAATTTACCACCAATGTTGTCTATTAACACAAATTATTCATTGGGTGTTCCTCATACAGAGCGAATCAACAAATTTCTCGTTAAAGCACGAGGAATGTTTCTAATGCAATAATTGGAATTGAATAAAATGGGATTAAAAAAAATGTAAGAAGCCTTATATAAATTTGTCGGGGTGGACAGACTCGAACTGACGACCCCCTGCTCCCAAAGCAGGTGCGCTAGCCAACTGCGCTACACCCCGAGAAAAGAATTACACATTATAATTTTCCTCTTGATTCTGGTATTGTTGTTCGCGTTTGTTATAGCTGCGGAACATACCAAGAAGCATTTTCGATGCTTTTTCGTAACCTTCGTAAAATTCTGTGTACTGTGTTTCATCAATGTGGCCTAAATCTTTAATGATTTGCAAAAGAGTTGCACTTTCGAAAATGTTGCCACGAGCAGCGGTTAAAAATTCTTTCTTTTCCGAGGTACTTTTTCTTCCGGTACCTTCGGCAAGGTTTAAAACACTTTTTAAACTAGCTTGTTTCCAGTGGTCGGCCAATAATGGATCAATATCCGAACGGTTTTTCAAAAACTGCAAAACTTTGTTGTTTTGCTCTTTTACCACCTGATAAACATCGAGTTTTTCAAAATCAAACATGGTTCTTGAGTTTTAAGGGTTATTAATTCATTTCTTTTTTGTATTATTTAGCGGAGAGAGGGGGATTCGAACCCCCGATACCGGTTACCCAGTATGACAGTTTAGCAAACTGTTGGTTTCAGCCACTCACCCATCTCTCCAAATGAGGACGCAAATATAGCAAATTTTTGTAAGACAAAAAAATTAAATTATTTTGTTTCGTTAAAATTGCCTTTCGATAATGAATCACGCATGTTTGTGTCGGCTTGTATATTTTTTAGTCGGTAATAATCCATAATGCCAAGGTTACCATTTCTAAATGCTTCGGCTATAGCGATGGGGATTTGAGCTTCGGCTTCAATAACTTTTGCTCTTGCTTCCTGAGCTTTGGCTTTCATTTCTTGTTCCAGAGCTACTGCCATAGCACGACGTTCTTCGGCTTTTGCCTGAGCTATATTTTTATCGGCTTCGGCTTGATCCATCATCAGTTGAGCACCAATATTCTTGCCTATATCAATGTCGGCAATATCGATCGAAAGAATTTCGAAAGCAGTACCACTATCTAAACCTTTGGCTAATACGACTTTCGATATTGAGTCGGGATTTTCGAGGACAGCTTTGTGCGATTCGGCCGAACCTATGGAAGTAACAATCCCTTCGCCGACACGTGCTATAATGGTTTCTTCGCCAGCACCACCAACTAATTGCTTAATGTTGGCGCGAACGGTTACACGAGCTTTAACGATAAGCTGAATACCATCTTTTGCAACGGCAGCTATAGGAGGAGTATTAATTACTTTTGGATTAACCGACATTTGTACTGCTTCAAAAACATCTCTACCGGCAAGATCTATAGCTGTTGCCATTTTAAAGTTTAACGGAATATTTGCCTTCTCGGCCGAAACAAGAGCATGAACAACTTGCGAAACTCGTCCACCTGCCAAAAAATGTGCTTCAAGTTCGTTTCGATTTAAGGTAAGTCCGGCTTTTGTCCCTTCAATCAAAGCATTTACAATAGTACGCGGTGGAACTTTTCGCCAACGCATAAGAATTAATTGTATTAGCGAAACCCGTACACCTGATAATAAAGCCGAAAACCACAAACCAAGTGGAATAAAATACAAAAAAATCCACAAACCAATCAGTCCAACGACCGATAAGAATAAAATTAATGCTGCTCCTTCAAACATAGTTAGTTATTTTTTGGTTTTACAATTAATGAATTTCCTTCAATATTGATTATTTCAACTTCTGTGTTGGGTTCAATAATATTATTCAACGATTTTGCTTCGTAATATTCACCATTTAAATTGATTTTCCCAACAGGATTTAGCCGTGTAATGGTAATTGCTGTTTGACCAATAAGTTCAGAAGGATTTTTGTCAACAACATTTACCTTACTATCAATCGATGTTTTTAATGCTGCTTTATTCCATGTTTTTGAGCGAAGAGCAAAAAACAACGTAATAACAAAAAACGCAATGCTTCCGGCTAATGTATAGTGTCCGGCTACAGTACCAATGTTCACGTACGACAAGTAAACACCTATGCCCATTAAAATCATACCTAAAAAGCCTACTACGGTAGTACCGGGTATTACCAAAACTTCTAACAGTATCAAAACAATGCCCACCAATATTAAGCCAACAATAAAGCCTATCATGTTTATTCAATAGTTACGGTAATTCCTCGACTAATAAAACTTTTTTGCAAACCGATAAGATAACTTTTTTCGGCTTTTTTAATCTCGCATTTTCCTTTGTAATGAGCCAATAGGGCACATTGAGTTGCCTGATATGGATCGTGGTGGCATAGTTCAATAAGAGACTCTATAATATAATCGAAAGTATTAATTGAATCGTTGTGCAACACCAAGCTATATTGAAAATCGGATTTATATTGATTCTCTTGTTTTTTAGGTGAAGTTCTCATATAGGTTGATTTTTTACAAATTTACATTAAAATTTTGAACAATCAAATTATTTTCAATGAATATTAAAAATTTAATTATGTATGAAAGGTAGAACTCAATGACTATATTGGAGTAACATAGAATGGGGATTTTGGTCAAATGTTCCTTTATGATAAACCAATTGTCCGTTGATAAAAGTAGAAATAATGGAAGCACCAAACATATATCCTTCAAAAACAGTCCACTTGCATTTGTATAGCAAGCTCTCTTTCGAAACAAATGTGCTTTTATTTAGATCAACTAAAACCAGATCGGCAAAGTATCCTGTTTTTATTTCACCTCTATTTATAATGTTGAATTTTTGAGCTGGAAGATATGCCATTTTTTGAGCTATGGTAGGCAAATCAAAGTATCCTTGACGGCTTAGTTCAAGCATACTCAAAAGTGAATGTTGTATGGAAGTTGTCCCCGAAGGGCATTCTGTGTAAGGCTTTTGCTTTTCTTCGAATGTATGAGGAGCATGATCGGTACCTATAGTATGTATTTTATTTGTTTTAATGCTATTTCGGAGTGCTTCTTTATCGTCTGTTGTTTTTACGGAAGGATTACATTTTAAAAGTCCTTTATGTTTTAAAAAGTCCTTTTGTGTAAACCATAAATGTGGAATGCAAACCTCGGCGGTAATATTGGGATACGCTTCGGTATCAATAATGTCCAATTCTTCTTTTGTCGAAATATGTAAAATGTGAAGAGAAGTGCCGTATTTTTTGGCTATACCAACGGCTATGGATGTAGATTCTATGCAGGCTTCTCTGTTTCGTATTTCGCTATGTGCCTCAAATGGTATCTCCTTCCCGTATTTTTCTTGAAATCTTTGTAAATTCTTTTGAATAATTGGCTCCGATTCGGCATGAACTACAATTGGCAAGTAGCTATTAGCAAACAACAGATTAAGCTTTTCTGCATCATCTAGCTTTACATTACCCGTCGAACTTCCTAAAAATACTTTAATACCGGCTACTTCGTTTTTTGGAAAAGAAAGTAATGTCTCTATGTTTTGTAAATTGGCACCAACAAAAAAACCGATGTTGACAAACGAAGAGTGCCGAGCAATTTCTTTTTTTTGCTTTATAGCATTTATGTCATCGGCAAAGGGTATGGTATTAGGCATATCTATCACCGAAGTAACACCGCCAGCCAAGGCTGCCATGGATTCAGTTAGCATGTTGGCTTTATGAGTTAATCCAGGTTCTCTGAAATGTACATGTGTATCAATAATTCCGGGTAATAAATATAAACCATCGGCATGGATGACGCAATCGGCTAAATGATGTATAGAAGTGTCAATTACTTTTATATAAGGAGAATCTATTAGTATATCAAGTTTCTCGATGTTATCGTTAAAAACAACATTGACGTTTTTTATCAATGTAGTACTCATGCTTGAAAAAGTTTGGGGTACTTAGTAAAAAAGCTTCGAATTTTCATTTTAAAGACCCCAACAATAGCCTCTTTAAAAATACCACCGCTCATCTTAGAATGACCCAGCTTTCTATCGGTAAAGATGATAGGTATTTCGATAATTTTAGCTCCAATTTTCCACGAATAGAATTTCATTTCGATTTGAAAACCGTATCCTTTCATTTTAATTTTTGAAAAGTCGATAGTTTCTAAGATCTTACGATGATAACAAACAAAACCAGCTGTTGTATCTCGAACAGGTATGCCAGAAATGGTGCGAACATAAGTAGAGCCATAATACGACATCAAAATTCTGCCAATAGGCCAGTTTACTACATTCACCCCCGAAATATATCTTGAACCAATAACCAGAGCAATGCCATTTTCTAAAGCCGCTTTATATAATCGACAAAGGTCTTTCGGATTGTGCGAAAAATCGGCATCCATTTCGAAAATATATGTGTAACTCCGTTCCAATGACCATTTAAAACCTTGAATATAAGCAGTACCCAATCCAAGTTTTCCTTGTCGTTCAATCAAATAAAGTCGTTGCGGATATTCTGTTTGAAGTTTTTTGACTATTTGTGCCGTTCCATCGGGCGAATTATCATCTATAATCAAAATGTCAAAATCTTTCTCCAGCGAAAAAACTGCTTTTACGATAGCTTCGATGTTTTCTTTTTCGTTATATGTAGGTATAATTACTATTGAATCTGTCATGACGGAATTTTATGCAAACCTAATTAATTATTTTCTAAAAATCAACCGTTCGAGTCTATTAAAACAGCTACATGTATATTAAAATAATGTATAGCCAATTTATATGTTTCGTTTTAAGATAGAAATAACACACTTTGAATTACAATGGTGCTATTTTCGTTGCAATTTAAGCCAATAAATGGATAAAAAATACAATGGTAAGTTCAAGTATATCAATGCAAAGGAAAAATATTTGTAAAAAAATGGTTAAAAAATTTGGTAGATAAAAAATAGCTAATTACCTTTGCAACCGCTTTTGAAGGTTCTTAAAAAGACTGTGAAAAAAAATTTTCAAAAAAGTGCAAAAAAATTTGCACGATTAAAAAAAAGCTTATATCTTTGCAGTCCATTTTGAGAACAAAAACAGGTTCAAAAAAAGTTTGAAAAAAAAGTTGGAAAAAAGTTAAGAAAATATTTGGTGATTAAAAAAAGAGTTCTTAACTTTGCAGTCCAATTTAAAAAGAAAACGGTTCTTTGAAAGAATGAAAAGGAAGAGACGAGGTAAGTGATTGTCAATTCCTGATGAATAACTATCTTAGTCAGTATTAAACTTTTTCTACAACGAAGAGTTTGATCCTGGCTCAGGATGAACGCTAGCGGCAGGCCTAACACATGCAAGTCGAGGGGCAGCGGGTGTAGCAATACATGCCGGCGACCGGCGCACGGGTGAGTAACGCGTATGCAACCTACCTCTAACTGGGGCATAACGTTGAGAAATCGACGCTAATTCCCCATAATATTCAGTCAGGGCATCCTGATTGAATTAAAGCTCCGGCGGTTAGAGATGGGCATGCGTGCTATTAGCTAGTTGGTGAGGTAACGGCTCACCAAGGCTATGATGGCTAGGGGGTCTGAGAGGATGATCCCCCACATTGGTACTGAGACACGGACCAGACTCCTACGGGAGGCAGCAGTGAGGAATATTGGTCAATGGGCGAAAGCCTGAACCAGCCATGCCGCGTGAGGGATGAAGGCGCTATGCGTTGTAAACCTCTTTTGTAGGGGACGAAACCCCCGATCGCGATCGGGGCTGACGGTACTCTACGAATAAGCATCGGCTAACTCCGTGCCAGCAGCCGCGGTAATACGGAGGATGCAAGCGTTATCCGGATTCATTGGGTTTAAAGGGTGCGTAGGCGGGGTAGTAAGTCAGTGGTGAAAGCCTACAGCTTAACTGTAGAATTGCCATTGATACTGCTACTCTTGAGTGCAGTTGAGGTAGCTGGAATGTGTGGTGTAGCGGTGAAATGCTTAGATATCACACAGAACACCGATTGCGAAGGCAGGTTACTAAACTGTTACTGACGCTGAGGCACGAAAGCGTGGGGAGCAAACAGGATTAGATACCCTGGTAGTCCACGCCCTAAACGTTGATAACTCGCTGTTGGCAATTTATTGTCAGTGGCTAAGCGAAAGCGTTAAGTTATCCACCTGGGGAATACGACCGCAAGGTTGAAACTCAAAGGAATTGACGGGGGCCCGCACAAGCGGAGGAACATGTGGTTTAATTCGATGGTACGCGAGGAACCTTACCTGGGTTTGAACGTAGGGTGACAGCCGCCGAAAGGTGGTCTTCCAGCAATGGACAGCCTACGAGGTGCTGCATGGTTGTCGTCAGCTCGTGCCGTGAGGTGTCGGGTTAAGTCCCATAACGAGCGCAACCCCTATCATTAGTTGCCAGCGGGTAATGCCGGGCACTCTAATGAAACTGCCAGCGTAAGCTGTGAGGAAGGTGGGGATGACGTCAAATCAGCACGGCCTTTATATCCAGGGCTACACACGTGTTACAATGGTAGGTACAGAGGGCAGCCACCTGGCGACAGGGAGCTAATCCCTAAAACCTATCTCAGTTCGGATCGGAGTCTGCAACCCGACTCCGTGAAGCTGGATTCGCTAGTAATCGCGCATCAGCCATGGCGCGGTGAATACGTTCCCGGGCCTTGTACACACCGCCCGTCAAGCCATGGGAGCTGGGGGTACCTAAAGTCCGTAACCGAAAGGAGCGGCCTAGGGTAAAACCAGTGACTGGGGCTAAGTCGTAACAAGGTAGCCGTACCGGAAGGTGCGGCTGGAACACCTCCTTTCTAGAGAGATAGTTATTGAATGACAATCACACCTCCCTTCCTTTTTAAATATAAATTTCCCAGAGCGATGAATAGTCCTTCTGGCGAAGATTTGACAGTCCCGTAGCTCAGTTGGTTAGAGCACTACACTGATAATGTAGGGGTCCGCAGTTCAAATCTGCGCGGGACTACATAACCATAAACTGGGGAATTAGCTCAGTTGGCTAGAGCGCCTGCCTTGCACGCAGGAGGTCAAGGGTTCGACTCCCTTATTCTCCACATTAAGGAATAAGGGAAATTAGGTTCTTAAAACATAATGAAACGACCAAAGAGGTCAATAAGAGTTCGATACTCTGTTTCATTCTATTGCCTTTATGGCAATAGGTTCTTTGACGTATTGGAAGAAAAATAATTACCGTAAGGTAAATAAAAGTAAAGTAACTAAGAGCGTATGGTGGATGCCTTGGCTCTCAGAGGCGATGAAGGACGTGATAACCTGCGATAAGCCACGGGGAGGTGGAAATAACCTGTGATCCGTGGATCTCCGAATGGGGCAACCCTTCCCAATTTGTTGGGAAATCCTTCGCAAGAAGGAGGCAAACCCGGGGAACTGAAACATCTAAGTACCCGGAGGAAAAGAAAACAATAGTGATTCCCTCAGTAGTGGCGAGCGAACGGGGAAGAGCCCAAACCATATTTGTTTCGGCAAATATGGGGTTGTAGGACTGACATTAAGAATATATTATTGAAGTCGAATTACCTGGAAAGGTAAACCATAGAAAGTGATAGTCTTGTAGACGTAAGATAATATATTCGAGTCAGTATCCTGAGTAAGGCGGGGCACGTGAAACCCTGTCTGAATCTACCAGGACCATCTGGTAAGGCTAAATACTCCTGAGAGACCGATAGCGAACTAGTACCGTGAGGGAAAGGTGAAAAGAACCCCGAACAGGGG